>NZ_JBVJMN010000046.1:0-70345 GCF_055584185.1 Streptomyces sp. NPDC104202
GCTTTTTTTCGTCAGCGCGTGGGCCCCTCCCCCCCCCCCCCCCCCCCTACCCCCCCCCCCCCCCCCCCCCCCCCCCCCCCCCCCCCCCCCCCCCCCCACACCCGTGTCCGGGCGGCGCGTCAGGCGCGGTACGCGGTCCAGGAGCTGCTCATCCGGGCCACCTGGCCCGCGGTGAACTGGTACATGCAGGAGTCGTACGTGTAGTCCATGAAGTTGTGGATCGGGTCCACGCCCGCCTTGGAGGTGCAGGAGTCGCGGCCGGTCGGGCACTCGTAGGCCGGGCTCTTCTCGGCCGGGGTGTCGGAGACGTAGTCGCCGTTGCCCGTGCAGCCGCCCTGGAAGGTGTGGTACAGGCCCATCCAGTGGCCGACCTCGTGCGTGGCCGTGTCGCCCTGGTTGTAGTTGGCGGCCGAGCCGCCCGGGAGCGAGGCGTCGAGGACGACGACGCCGTCCATGGACGGGCTGGAGGTGTACGAGGACGGGAAGGTCGCCCAGCCGAGCAGGCCGCCGCCGAGGTTGGCGGTGTAGAAGTTCAGCGCGCCGGCGCCGCCCTTGCGGAGGGTCTGCTTCATCTGCTTCTCGGCGGTGGAGCCGGAGGACAGGTTGTACCAGGTGGCGTTGTCCGTGTAGTCGGTGCCGGCCAGGGTGAACTGGAAGTTGGTGTTCACGTTGCCGGTGCCCTGGCCGGCGTAGGCCGCGTTCAGGACGTTCATCTGGCTGGTGATGGCGGCCGAGGAGAGCTTGCCGGTGGTGCCGGAGTGGATGACGTGGAAGTAGACGGGGATGTTCACCACGGCGGCCGCGCCGGCGGCGGCGCTGAGGCGGCCCTCCGAGCGGGCCGCGGCGAGCTTCTTCTTCAGGTCGTCGTCCATCGCCTTGGCCTTGGCGGCCGTGACGTCGTTCGGCTCGGCGGCGTGGGTGTCGGCGCCGCGCGCCTTGCGGGCGCCGGAGAGGGCCGAGGTGCCGTCCGCGCACTCCTCGGCGGAGGCGCCGGCCAGGGTGGTGGCGGCGCCGGTGGCGACGGGGGCGGACAGCGGGGCCAGGGCCAGGGTTCCGGCCATGACGGCGGTGCCGAGCATACGACGTGACATACGCGGCGATATACGGACAAGAGCACGCACGGTGACTCCTCGCGGGGGGTGGTGGGGAGGAACTTCCTCCGCCACGGCGGGGAGATTACGCGTCCATGTCAGACGTCGAGGAGCGCTGATCAAGCCCAATCATTCGTGCGGCAATTCGGGGCATCGGGAAGAAATTCTTGTGTGGCTTCCGGAGTTTGAGACATCGACGTAACGAGCCACGGGACAGAGGCGGGTGGTGTGTCCGGATTCGATCGCCGGAAATCACCACCCGCCGTAGCCATGTGATCTCCCGTTAACACGGAGGATCATGGCTGAAAATCGCCGTCCAGGGGTCGGTTAGCGCACCGGCTGGTACACCCGCTCGACACGCTGCGTTCCGCTCAGCGTCCGGTAGGAGCGCGCCCAGGCCGTCGTCGCGTCCGGGTCCGTCTTGTCGGAGACCGTGTAGTAGTCCATCTGCGAGCGCTCGGACGTCACGTCGAGCACCCCGTAGCCGTGGTGGTCCATGTCCACCCACTTCACGTGCCGGTTGGCCGCCTTCACCGCGCCCGCGGCCACCACCGACAGCGTCCCCGGCGCCACGTGCAGCAGGTCGTCCAGGTTGTCCGAGGTCACCGAGGTGACCACGAACTCCGTCGCCGCCGAGGCCGACAGGGGGTACGTCGCCGCCTTCGCCGGCACGTCGTTGGCCCAGGCCATGTGGATGTCGCCGGTCAGGAAGACCGTGTTGCGGATCGCCCGCGAGGTCAGGTGGCCCAGCAGCTCCTTGCGGTCGTCGGTGTAGCCGTCCCACTGGTCGACGTTGACCGCGAGCCCCTCCTTCGGCAGCCCGAGCAGCCCGGCCAGCGGCTCCAGGAGGTACGCCGGCAGGGAGCCGAAGGCGACCGGCGAGATCATCACCGAGGTGCCGACCAGCTGCCAGGTCGCGTCCGACCCGGCGAGCCCGGCCTTGAGCCAGTCGAGCTGGGCGCGGCCGGTGATGCTGCGCTCCGGGTCGTCGACCGCGCCGCTGGCCGCCTTCGCCGGCGCCGAGCGGAACGAGCGCAGGTCGAGCAGGTGCAGATCGGCCAGCCGGCCGAAGCGCAGCCGCCGGAAGACCGTGCCCTCCGTGGAGGCGCGGACCGGCATCCACTCGAAGTACGCCTGCTTGGCGGCGGCCACCCGTGCCGCCCACTCGCCCTCGGCGCCGGGGGTGTGGTTCTCGGCGCCCCCGGACCAGGCGTCGTTGGCGAACTCGTGGTCGTCCCAGATGGCGATCACCGGATGGGCGGCGTGCAGCGCCTGGAGGTCGGGGTCCGTCTTGTACGTGCCGTGCCGGGTGCGGTAGTCGGCGAGCGAGACGATCTCGTGGCGCGGTTCGTGCTGCCGCACGACGTACTTCGCCTCCGGGTAGGCGCCGCTGGCGTACTCGTAGACGTAGTCGCCGAGGTGGAGGACCGCGTCCAGGTCCGCGCGGCCGGCGAGGTGGCGGTAGGCCGAGAAGTGACCGGCCTCCCAGTTCGCGCAGGAGACCACGCCGAAGCGGACGCCGGGTGCGGCGGCGTCGGCGGCCGGCGCCGTCCGGGTGCGGGCGGCCGGCGAGACGGCGGCGCCCGCGGTGAAGCGGAACCAGTAGGAGGTCGCCGGGCGCAGGCCCCGGACGTCGGCCTTGACGGTGTGGTCGGAGGCGGCGCTCGCCGTGGTCGTGCCGGAGGCGACGACCCGGGCGAAGGAGCGGTCCTCGGCGAGCTCCCAGCCGACCTGGACGTCCGGGCCGAGGCCCGATCCGGGGACGGCCTCGGGGGCGGGGGTGACGCGCGTCCAGAGCAGGACGCCGTCGGGCAGCGGGTCGCCCGAGGCGACGCCGTGGAGGAAGGCGGGCGCCCCGGTGCCGGCGAGGGCCGGGGCGGCCGCGCCGAGCAGGGCGGGTGCCGCGACGGCGGTGACGGCGGCGGCCTTGACGACCGTCCGGCGCGTGGGGGCAGAGGGTATGAAACGACTGGTCACGGCCAGTCAGATTACTGACGAGTACGGCCGTTGGGCAGGCGAAATCCGGAAGTTCGCCGACTCGTCGCCCCCCGGACGCCCCCGCCCCCGGCCGAGACGGCGCGGGGGCGGGGGAAAGGGGCGGGCGTCAGGCCTTGAGGGCCGCGGCGATCGCCGTCTCGAACTCGGCCACCGTCATCGGCGGACTGTCGCTGCCGGCCGCCGTCACCGGCTTGCCGTCCATCTTCAGGGTGGGGGTGCCCGTCACCCCGCTCGCGTCGAAGGCCGCGGACATCTTCATCGCCCAGGCGTCGAAGGTGCCCTCCTCCACGTTCTTCCGGAAGGCGGCGTTGCCCTTCAGCGCCGGCACCGAGTCCGCCACCTTCACGAGGTAGGAGTCCTCGGCGAACTTGTCGTCGCGCTCCTCGGGGTGGAACTGCGTCGAGTAGAGGGCCGACTTGTACGTCAGGAAGGCCTCGGGGCTCACGTCCAGGGCCGCGCCCAGCGCCGACAGCGCGTTCTTCGAGCCCTCCCCCGGGATGCCGTCGTCGATGAAGGTGGCACCGACGTACTTGATCTTGTACTTGCCGGCCGCCACGTCCTTCTCGACCGTGGAGCCCACGGACTGCTCGAAGGTCGCGCAGACCGGGCAGCGCGAGTCCTCGTACAGCTCCAGGGTCTTCTTCGCGGACGACGCGCCGATGACGACCGTCGTGCCGTTCGTGCCCGTGGTGTTCTTCGGGGCCGTCACGGTCTTCGCGTCCGCCGCCGTCTCCCACCGGGTCGGCTGGTTGGACTGCACCACCGCGTAGCCGATGCCGCCGGCGGCGGCCAGGACCGCGACGGCCGAGACGCCGACGACGAGCTGCCGGCGGACGCGCTCCTTCTTCGCCTGGCGTTCGCGCTCGACGCGCAGCCGCTCGCGGGCGGCGGCCTTCTGGGACTGGCTGTTGCGTGCACTCATGATCGTGATCTCCGTGAGAGAGGGAAGGCAGGGGAACCGCGGGTCGCGCTCAGACGAGGGCGAAGCCCGGGTCCGGCGGTCCCCGCCGTCCCACGGAGTGCACGAGAAGCCGGGTGCGGGAGGCCCGCGGCCGTCCCGCGGGCCGCCCGGCGCGCCGCGGCGCCGGTCCGGCCGTCCGGAAGAACGCCGCCACCAGGAGCAGCGGACGGAAGGCGAACGCCTCCACGGCGCCGGCCAGCCGGGCCAGTGCCCGCTCCCCGCCGCGCAGCCAGCACGCCGCCGCCAGCCCCACGCCCACATGGGCCAGGAGCAGCAGCCACGGCAGCGACGGGTCGGGGGAGTCGAGCAGGGCGGCGGCGCCACCGCCCTCGGGGCTCACCACGCCGGGCAGCGGCGTCCCGACGGCGCCGCCGCAGAACACCTCCACGCCCACCGCGCGCAGCGAACCGGCGACCGGGCCGCCGGCGGGGCCGTAGCAGACGGCCTGGCCGCTGGTGAAGAGCGTGTCGGCGGCCAGTTCCAGCGGGACGAGGAGCCCGGCGATCGGGCCGAGGCCCCGCTCGCGGCCGGCCAGCGCGTACGCCACGGCGAAGACGCCGGCCGCGACCGGGACCACCGTCCCGAGCGGCAGCGGCACGCCCGAGAGCAGCACGTGGGACGCCACGGACAGCGTCACGACCAGGGTCGTGAAGAACGCCGCCCGCAGCGCCCTCAGCTGCGTCCCTGCCATGTCCATCGTCCTGGAGTCTGTCACGGGTGCCCGTAAGAGGTCCCTAAAGGAAGGCTGTGGACCGCCCCGCGGGACCCTCCCGGCCCGCCCGCTACAGGCCGGGGATCCGGCCGTTGCGGTAGAGGTCCACGAAGATCTGGTGGTCGGCCCGCGCGCGGGCGCCGTACGTGTGCGCGAAGTCCACCAGGAGTTCGGCGAAGCCCTCCTCGTCGGCCGCGATCGCCGCGTCGATGGCCCGCTCCGTGGAGAAGGGGACCAGGGAGTGGCCGCTGGAGTCGTCCGCCGCCGCGTGCATGGTCGCCGTCGCCCGCCCCAGGTCCGCGACGGTCGCCGCGATCTCCTCCGGGTCGTCGATGTCCGACCAGTCCAGGTCCACCGCGTACGGCGAGACCTCGGCGACCAGCTGACCGGCGCCGTCCAGCTCCGTCCACCCCAGCCACGGGTCGGCGTGCGCCTGCAGCGCCCGCTGCGAGATCACCGTGCGGTGGCCCTCGTGGTGGAAGTAGCCGCGCACCGCCGCGTCCGTGACGTGCCGCGAGACCGCCGGGGTCTGCGCCTGCTTGAGGTAGATCACCACGTCGTTCTCCAGGGCGTCGCTGTTGCCCTCCAGGAGGATGTTGTACGAGGGCAGGCCGGCCGAGCCGATGCCGATGCCGCGCCGCCCCACCACGTCCTTGACCCGGTAGGAGTCGGGACGGGCCAGGCTGGACTCCGGCAGCGTCTCCAGGTAGCCGTCGAACGCGGCCAGGACCTTGTACCGGGTGGCCGCGTCCAGCTCGATCGTGCCGCCGCCCGCCGAGAAGCGGCGCTCGTAGTCCCGGATCTCGGTCATCGAGTCGAGCAGCCCGAAGCGGGTCAGCGACCGCGCCGCGCGCAGCGCGCCGAGCAGCGCCCCCTCGGCCGTCTCCAGCGTGAAGGAGGGGACCTCGTCGCCCTTGGCGCCGGTGGCGAGGGCGTGGATGCGCTCCCGGTAGGCGGCGGCGTAGATCCGGACCAGCTCGGTGATCTGCCCGTCGCTGAGCGCCTTGGTGTAGCCGATCAGCGCGAGGGAGGCGGCGAGCCGCTTCAGGTCCCAGGTGAAGGGGCCGACGTACGCCTCGTCGAAGTCGTTGACGTTGAAGATCAGCCGGCCGTTGGCGTCCATGTAGGTGCCGAAGTTCTCGGCGTGCAGGTCGCCGTGGATCCACACCCGGCCGGTGCGCTCGTCCAGGTACGGGCCGCCGTGCGCCTCGTGCTCCAGGTCCGCGTAGAAGAGGCAGGCCGTGCCGCGGTAGAACGCGAAGGCGGAGCCGGCCATCTTCCGGAACTTGACGCGGAAGGCGGCGGGGTCGGCGGCGAGGAGCTCGCCGAAGGCGGTGTCGAAGACGGCGAGGATGTGCTCACCGCGCTCCGTTGCGGTGGGCTGGGGGACCGACATCGAGGTGCCTCCTGGTACCGGGCGTGTTGCGAGGACGTTCATGACAATTGGGACAGGTGTTCCCTGCCTCTCAACGCGCGACCCTAGCCCCGAGTGCCCGTCGTCCGTCACTCGGCCGACGTAGACTTCCACGCTGTCCCCCCAGACTGCCGCGCAGCCTGACGTCCGCCGTTTCCCGGAGGCCCCCCGCCGTGACCAAGCCGCCCTTCACGCACCTCCACGTCCACACCCAGTACTCGCTGCTGGACGGTGCCGCGCGGCTCAAGGACATGTTCGAGGCGTGCAACGAGATGGGCATGACCCACATCGCCATGTCCGACCACGGCAACCTCCACGGGGCGTACGACTTCTTCCACTCCGCGAAGAAGGCCGGGGTCACGCCGATCATCGGCATCGAGGCGTACGTGGCCCCCGAGTCCCGGCGCAACAAGCGCAAGATCCAGTGGGGCCAGCCGCACCAGAAGCGCGACGACGTCTCCGGCTCCGGCGGCTACACCCACAAGACGATCTGGGCGGCGAACGCCACCGGACTGCACAACCTCTTCCGGCTCTCCTCCGACGCCTACGCGGAGGGGTGGCTGCAGAAGTGGCCCCGGATGGACAAGGAGACGATCTCCCAGTGGTCGGAGGGGCTCATCGCCTCCACCGGCTGTCCCTCCGGCGAGCTGCAGACCCGCCTGCGCCTCGGCCAGTTCGACGAGGCCCTGAAGTCGGCCTCCGAGTACCAGGACATCTTCGGCAAGGAGCGGTACTTCCTGGAGCTGATGGACCACGGCATCGAGATCGAGCGCCGGGTCCGCGACGGACTCCTGGAGATCGGCAAGAAGCTCGGCATCCCGCCGCTGGTCACCAACGACTCGCACTACACGTACGCGCACGAGGCCGTCGCCCACGACGCCCTGCTCTGCATCCAGACGGGCAAGAACCTCTCCGACCCCGACCGCTTCAAGTTCGACGGCACCGGCTACTACCTGAAGTCCACCGACGAGATGTACGCCGTGGACTCCTCGGACGCCTGGCAGGAGGGCTGCCGCAACACCCTCCTGGTCGCGGAGCAGGTCAGCACCGAGGGCATGTTCGTCGAGAAGAACCTCATGCCGAGGTTCGACATCCCCGAGGGCTACACCGAGGTCAGCTGGTTCCGCGAGGAGACCATGCGCGGCATGCACCGCCGCTTCCCCGGAGGCATCCCGGACGACCGCATGAAGCAGGTCGAGTACGAGATGGACACCATCATCTCGATGGGCTTCCCCGGCTACTTCCTCGTCGTCGCCGACTTCATCATGTGGGCGAAGAAGCAGGGCATCGCCGTCGGCCCCGGCCGGGGCTCCGCGGCCGGCTCGATCGTCGCGTACGCCATGGGCATCACCGACCTCGACCCGATCCCGCACGGTCTGATCTTCGAGCGCTTCCTCAACCCCGAGCGCATCTCCATGCCCGACGTCGACATCGACTTCGACGAGCGCAGGCGCGTCGAGGTCATCCGGTACGTGACGGAGAAGTACGGCTCGGACAAGGTCGCCATGATCGGCACCTACGGCAAGATCAAGGCCAAGAACGCCATCAAGGACTCCGCGCGCGTCCTCGGCTACCCGTACGCCATGGGCGACCGCCTCACCAAGGCCATGCCCGCCGACGTCCTCGGCAAGGGCATCGACCTCAACGGCATCACCGACCCCTCGCACCCGCGGTACGGCGAGGCCGGCGAGATCCGGGCGATGTACGAGAACGAGCCGGACGTCAAGAAGGTGATCGACACCGCCCGGGGCGTCGAGGGCCTGGTCCGCCAGATGGGCGTGCACGCCGCCGGCGTCATCATGTCCAGCGAGCCGATCGTCGACCACGCCCCGATCTGGGTGCGGCACACCGACGGCGTGACCATCACGCAGTGGGACTACCCGCAGTGCGAGTCGCTCGGCCTGCTGAAGATGGACTTCCTCGGCCTGCGCAACCTGACGATCATGGACGACGCCGTCAAGATGGTGAAGTCCAACAAGGGGATCGACATCGATCTCCTCGCCCTGCCGCTGGACGACCCCAAGACCTTCGAGCTGCTCCAGCGCGGCGACACCCTCGGCGTCTTCCAGTTCGACGGCGGACCCATGCGGTCGCTGCTGCGCCTGATGAAGCCCGACAACTTCGAGGACATCTCCGCCGTCTCGGCCCTCTACCGGCCGGGCCCGATGGGCATGAACTCGCACACGAACTACGCGCTGCGCAAGAACGGCCAGCAGGAGATCACACCGATCCACCCCGAGCTGGAGAAGCCGCTCGAAGAGGTGCTCGCGGTCACCTACGGCCTCATCGTCTACCAGGAGCAGGTGCAGAAGGCCGCCCAGATCATCGCGGGCTACTCGCTCGGCGAGGCCGACATCCTCCGCCGCGTGATGGGCAAGAAGAAGCCCGAGGAGCTGGCCAAGAACTTCGTCATCTTCGAGGCCGGGGCCAAGGGCAAGGGCTTCAGCGACGCGGCCATCAAGGCGCTCTGGGACGTCCTGGTCCCCTTCGCCGGCTACGCCTTCAACAAGGCGCACTCGGCCGCGTACGGCCTGGTCTCCTACTGGACCGCCTACCTCAAGGCCAACTTCCCGGCCGAGTACATGGCGGGTCTGCTCACCTCGGTCAAGGACGACAAGGACAAGTCCGCGGTCTACCTGAACGAGTGCCGCCGCATGGGCATCAAGGTCCTGCCGCCCAACGTGAACGAGTCGGAGTCGAACTTCGCCGCCCAGGGCGACGACGTGATCCTCTTCGGCCTCTCCGCCGTCCGCAACGTCGGCACCAACGTCGTCGAGTCGATCATCAAGTCGCGCAAGGCCAAGGGGAAGTACTCCACCTTCCCGGACTTCCTCGACAAGGTCGAGGCCGTCGTCTGCAACAAGCGGACCGTCGAGTCGCTGATCAAGGCCGGCGCCTTCGACGAGATGGGCCACACCCGCAAGGGGCTGGTCGCCCACCACGAGCCCATGATCGACAACGTGGTGGCGGTCAAGCGCAAGGAGGCCGAGGGACAGTTCGACCTCTTCGGCGGCATGGGCGACGACGCCGGCGACGAGCCCGGCTTCGGCCTCGACGTCGAGTTCTCCGACCTGGAGTGGGAGAAGTCCTACCTGCTCGCCCAGGAGCGCGAGATGCTCGGCCTCTACGTCTCCGACCACCCGCTCTTCGGCATCGAGCACGTGCTGTCCGACAAGACGGACGCGGCGATCTCCCAGCTCACCGGCGGCGAGCACGGCGACGGCGCGGTCGTCACCATCGGCGGCATCATCTCCGGCCTGCAGCGCAAGATGACCAAGCAGGGCAACGCCTGGGCCATCGCCACCGTCGAGGACCTCGCCGGCTCCATCGAGTGCATGTTCTTCCCGGCCACCTACCAGCTGGTCTCCACCCAGCTCGTCGAGGACACGGTCGTCTTTGTCAAGGGGCGGCTCGACAAGCGCGAGGACGTCCCCCGCCTCGTCGCCATGGAGCTGATGGTCCCCGACCTGTCGAACGCCGGGACCAACGCGCCGGTGATCCTCACCATCCCGACGGTGAAGGTGACCCCGCCGATGGTCACCCGCCTGGGCGAGATCCTCAAGCACCACAAGGGCAACACCGAGGTGCGGATCAAGCTCCAGGGACCCCGGACCACGACCGTGCTCCGGCTCGACCGCCACCGGGTCACCGCCGACCCGGCGCTCTTCGGCGACCTGAAGGTGCTGCTCGGCCCGTCCTGCCTGGCGGGCTGAGCCCGCCCGACCGCCCTCGCGCCGCCGGACCCGGACCCCGGGCCCCCGGCGCGGGCCGGCTCCGCCCGCACGCGCAAGGGGCGCGCCCGTCGTCACGGGCGCGCCCCTTTGCCGTGGAACGCGTCAGTTGTGCCCGAAGCGCTTCTGACGGCCCTTGCGCGCCATGTCACCGGGGGTGACCTGACCGGCGCGCTGTTCGGCCTGGGATTCCATGGCCGACTGCTGCGCCTGCTGGGCGCCGCGCTCGGCCGGCGACTGCTGCTTCTGACTGCGGTTCTGGTTGCGGTTCTTGGCCATGGGGATGCCTCCTCAAAGGGACCTAGGGGCCAGGGCCGCTGTCAGACTCACATACGGCATGAACCGCCGCATGTTGGATCATTACGGCGCGTAAGGGACGAGTGGAGGTGATGTTCGCCACGCCGATGATCGAGTTCCGGCCGTCAAGCACCCGGCCGTCGGGCAGACTCGAAGGAAACCCGGAGCACCCTTCCGATCCCGTCCCACACCGAGCCCGACCCCCGAGGCTCTCTGAAAGAGGGTGGAACACGTGGACCGCTGCGTCGTCCTGGTGGACGCCGGCTACCTCCTGGGCGCCGCCGCCAGCCTTCTCGCCGGGGAACCGGCCCGCTCCCGGATCACCGTCGACCACGCCGCGCTCATCCGGCAGCTGCGCGAGCGCGCCGAGGCCGAGACCGCCCTGCCCCTGCTGCGGATCTACTGGTTCGACGGCGCACCCGACCGGGTGCCCCAGCCCGAGCACCGCAGACTGCGCGTGATGCCCCGGGTCACCGTCCGGCTCGGCGCCCTGACCAGGAGCGACGGGCGCTGGGCGCAGAAGGGCGTCGACGCGGCCATGCACACCGAGCTGACCGAGCTCGCCAGGAACCGGGCCTGCTCCGACATCGTCCTCGTCACCGGCGACGGCGACCTGCTGCCCGGCCTCATGTCGGCCAAGGAGCACGGCGTCGCCGTCCACCTCTGGGCCGTCCAGGCCGCCGACGGCGACTACAACCAGTCGGAGGACCTCGTCGCCGAGGCCGACGAGCGGCGCGTCCTCGACCGCGCCTGGATCACCCGGGCGGTCCGCGCCAAGGACCTCAGCGGCCTCTGCGCACCCCCGCCCGCCCCGCGCCCCGAGATCGCCGCCATCCTCTCCGCGCCGCTGCCCGAAGCCGCGCTCGCCGCCTCGGCCGAACGGGCGGCGGAGGCCGCCGCGGCGCGCGGCGGCGTACCCGCTCCCGCCGACGGGGCCGGCGCCCCAGCGGGCGCCCACGGCCACGGCGCCGACGGCCACCTCCGCGACGCCGAGCGGGTCCACGCCAACGGCCATCTGAGGGACGACGGGCACCTCAGGGACGACCGGCACCTCCGGGACGAAGGCCGCCCGGGGGGCGAGCGCCGACCGGGGGACGACGGGCACCTCGACGGCGCCGGCCTCGCCGCCCCGGCCCCCGGCAGGGGTGTCCCCACCCCCAAGGACCTGGCGGGGCTGCGCGGCCCCGGCGGCCCGGCGTCGGCCCCCGCCCCCGCGGCCGTCCCGCAGGGCGCCAGCGCCCTGCGCTGGTCCTCCGACCGCGGCTGGGTCGAGCGCCCCGCGCCCTCCCTCGGCGAGCCGGCCGAGACCGCCTCCCTGCCCACCCTCGCCACCCTCACCAGCGCCGAGCAGCGCTGGGCGGACCGCGAGGAGGACATCACCACCGTCGGCGGCGACCCCTTCGAGGTCGGACAGGTGTTCGCCCGCCGGTGGATGGAACGGCTCCCGGAGCAGAGCCACGTACAGCGGCTGTCCGCCCTCTACCCGCGCATCCCGCACCGCATCGACGGCGAACTCCTCCGCTACGCGGCCCGTTTCGGACTGCTGGCCCACAAGGACGACCAGATCGACGAGCACGACCGGTACGCCATCCGGGCCGGATTCTGGCGCGAGATCGACGTCCGGGCCGCCGCCGAACACGCCCCCGCGCCCGGACCGGGCCCGGCGACCCCGTAGGCTCTTCCCCCGTGAGTACGGTGTGCGTGGTGCGGGATCTGGTCAAGACGTACCCCGCCACGCGCGGCAGGCGGGGTGCACCCGCGACCCCCGAGGTGCGGGCCACCGACGGGGTCAGCCTGGACGTGCGCGGCGGTGAGATCTTCGGCCTGCTCGGCCCCAACGGCGCCGGCAAGTCCACCCTCGTCCGCCAGCTCACCGGGCTGATGCGGCCCGACTCCGGCACCGTCCGGCTGCTCGGCCACGACCTCGTCCGGCACCCCGAGCGGGCGTCCCGGCTCCTCGCCCACCTCGGCCAGGAGTCCACCGCCCTCGACGAGCTGACCGTCGCCCTCGCCGCCGAGACCACCGGACGGCTGCGCGGCCTCTCCGCCCCCGACGCGCGCGCCGAGCGCGACGCCGTGCTGGCGGAGCTCGGCCTCACCGCGCTCGCCTCCCGTCCCCTGAAGAAGCTCTCCGGCGGACAACGGCGGCTCGCCTGCGTCGCCGCCGCCCTCGTCGGCCGGCGGCCCGTCCTCGTCCTCGACGAACCCACCACCGGCATGGACCCCGTCGCCCGGCGCGCCGTCTGGGCCGCCGTCGACCGGCGCCGCGCCGAGCACGGCACGACCGTGCTCCTCGTCACCCACAACGTCATCGAGGCCGAGACCGTGCTCGACCGGGTCGCGGTCCTCGACCACGGCCGGGTCATCGCGTGCGACACGCCCGCGGGGCTCAAGGAGCGCGTCGCCGGAGAGGTGCGCGTCGAGCTGGTGTGGCGCGAATCCGCCCCCCTCCACCTGCCCGAGGTCGCCGCCCTGCGCGAGCTCGCCCAGGAGACCGGCCGGCGCTGGACCCTCCGGCTCGCCCCCGACGCCGCCCGCGCGGCCGTCGCCACCGTCACCGGCGGGGCCGCCTTCGCCGCGCTGGACGACTTCACCCTGGCCACGCCCAGCCTGGAGGACGTGTACCTCGCGCTGGGCGGCGCGACCGAGGGACTGGTGAAGGCGTGACCCCGCCCCGCGCGCGAGGCGCCGCCCGAGCCGCGAGCCGCCGCCGGCCGTCCCCCGACCCCCATGCCCCCCGCGTTCCGCACGTGACCGTCAGGAGCCGTACGCCGTGAGCACCGTGCCCGCCGAGGCTCTGCCGACCGTCGCGCCGACCGCCCGGACCCACGGCGGCGAGGACGCCGCCGCGCCCCTCGCCCCCCGCGCCCGGCTGCTGCCCGCCCTGGGCGCCGTCTACCGCGCCCAGCTCTCCCGGGCCCGGGTCGCCCGCATCCCGCTGCTCTTCGTCGCCACCTTCCAGTCGATCGGGATCATGGTCCTGATGCGCGGGGTCGTCGACGGCGGCTCCGAGGCCCGCGCCGTCGTGGCCGGCTCCACCGTCCTCGTCGTCGCCTTCGTCGCGCTCAACCTGCTGGCCCAGTACTTCGGACAGCTGCGGGCCGGCGGCGGCCTCGACCACTACGCCACCCTGCCGGTGCCGCCCGCCGCGGTCGTCCTCGGGGCGGCCGGGGCGTACGCCTCCTTCACGGTGCCCGGCACGATCGTGACCGCCGTCGCCGGCTCCGTGCTCTTCGGGCTCCCGCTGGGCAACCTGTGGATCCTCGCCGCCGTCGTCCCGCTCTCCGGGGCGGCGCTCGCCGGTCTCGGCGCGGCCCTGGGACTCCTCGCGCCCCGGCCCGAGCTCGCCACCCTCCTCGGCCAGCTCGGCATGTCCGCGGCCCTGCTCCTCGGCGTCCTCCCGGCGGAGCGGCTGCCCGGGCCGGTCGGCTGGGCCCGGGACCTGCTGCCGTCGACCTACGGCGTGGAGGCGCTGGCCCGCACCTTCGACCCCCACCCGGACTGGGCGGTCGTCGCCCTGGACCTCGGCGTGTGCGCGGCTGTGGGCGTCCTCTCCCTCGCGGTCGCCACCCGGGCGTACCGGCGGGCCGCCGTCCGCTGAGGCGGGCCACGGACACACCTGGCACGATGGCGGAGTGACCGCACCTCTGACGCCGCCCCACCAGCCGCCGCACGACCACGACCCGGACTGGCCCCCGCCGCCCCCGCCGCCCGCGGGACCGGCCGGCGACCCGATCACGGCGGCCGAGGTCAAGCAGGGCGCCGCGGTGACCCTCGTCTCGGCGGTCGCGGGCGCGCTGCTCGGAGTCCTGTGGCTGACCCTGGCCCCGCGCGTCCAGCTGATCTCGGACGGCAAGGGGGTCTACCTCCGCGACTCCGAGGGGGAGTCGGCGATCGGCACCGACGGCACCTTCGTCCTGCTCGCCCTGGCCTTCGGCGCGGTCGCCGCCCTCGTGGTCTTCCTGCTGCGCCGCAAGGGCGGGGTGCCGCTGATCCTCGGCCTCGCCGCGGGCGGCGTCCTCGGCTCGCTCCTCGCCTGGGGCATCGGCACCCGCTTCGGTCCCACGGACGACGTCGTCGCGCACGCCAAGGCGGTCGGCCCCAACGTCGTCTTCGACGCGCCGCTGGAACTGAACCTGGGCGCCGCCGCGCTGCTGGCCTGGCCGCTGGCGGCGATGATCGTGCACCTCGCCCTCACGGCCGTCTTCGGCCCCCGCGACCCGGAACCGGAGCCGTGGGACCAGCCGAAGCCCTACACCACGGGCCCCACCCGGAGCTGACGCCCCCGGCGGCCTCGCGGGCTCCGTGCGTCAGGCGCGGCCGATCGGGGCGACCACGGCCGAGGTGAGGGCCGCCAGGTCGGCGGGGGAGAGCTCCACCTCCAGGCCGCGGCGGCCGGCCGAGACGCAGACCGTCGCGTGGTCCGAGGCCGAGGAGTCGAGGACGGTCCGCAGCCGCTTGCGCTGGCCCAGCGGCGAGATGCCGCCCCGGACGTAGCCGGTGGTGCGCTCCGCCGCCGCCGGGTCCGCCATCGCCGCCCGCTTGCCGCCGACCGCCGAGGCCAGCGCCTTCAGGTCCAGCTGGCCGGCGACCGGCACCACCGCCACCGTCAGCTCGCCGTCGACGTCCGCCACCAGCGTCTTGAAGACCCGGCCGGGGGAGACCCCGAGCGCCTCCGCCGCCTCCTCGCCGTACGACGGGGAGGCCGGATCGTGCTCGTAGGCGTGCAGGGTGAACGCGGTGCCGGCCGCCGTCAGCGCCACCGTGGCCGGGGTGCCCCCGGTGTTCTTCTTCGGCTTCTTCGCCACGCGCTCTTCCTCGGCTCGGTCCGTCCGGCGGGGGACGGCTCAGTTCGGGTACGTCGGGCCCTGCGTCAGGTCCACCGCCGGCAGCGACGGCAGATGCCGCAGCACCGCGGTCTCCGCGCGCAGCAGCGTCAGCTCCTCGCGCAGCCGCGTCGCGGTGTCCGGCGCCTGGAGCAGCCGCTGCTTCGACGGGGTGTCCAGCACCGCCGCCGCCGCGACCAGGTACGACACCACGGACGGGTCGTCGGGCAGCTCACTCGTCGTCAGGGAACGCTCGCGCGCCCCCGCCAGCCGCTTCTGGTAGCTCCGGAAGGCCCGCAGCACCCCCTCGGAGAGGGGACCGGCCTCCTCGCCCCGCTCCTCGGGGATCTCCTCGACCTCGGCGGTCAGGAACGGCCCGGCGGCGTCGACCGACAGCAGCTTCACCCGGGTCGTCCCGGTGGCCATCACCTCGAAGCTGCCGTCGCCGCGCTCGCGGATCGAGGCCGCGTCGGCGACGCAGCCGACCCGGTGGAAGGACTGGATCGGGTCGGACCCGAACCCCGCGGCCGGGCCCTTCTCCGGCAGCGCCGTCTGGTCCGGCATGCCCGGGGCGGTCGGCGCCACCTCCCGGCCGTCGCGGATGGCGACGACGGCGAAGCGGCGCGGCTCCGAGTCGTCGATCGTGAGCAGCTCGCGCATCATGGCGCGATAACGCTCCTCGAAGACGTTCAGCGGCAGCACGAGGCCAGGGAACAGCACCGCGTTGAGCGGGAAGAGAGGCAGGCGAGCGGTGGTCACAGCCGCCAAGCCTAATGGCCTTCGGGCCCGCCCCGTCCGGCCCGTCCGACTCCGGTGCCCCACAGGGGCGTCCGGCGGGCCAGCTCGAACCGGACGCGGTCGCGCGCGGCGAGGAAACCGCGCAGCGGATCCTCCGTCCCGGCCGCCCGACCGCCCCGCCACGGGAACGAGGTCGCGTACGGGCCGATCCGGCCGAACTCCCCCCGCGCCTCCTCCCACCGCCCCCGCTGGACCAGCACGTACGCCAGCAGGTTGCGGACCTCCGCCGGCCACGGATCGCCCGCCGGGAAGCGCTCCGACAGGGTCAGCGCCCGGTCCACGGCCCGGTCGACCCGCGCCAGGGGCACGGCCGGGTCCTCCGCCGGCTCCGTCCGCAGCCGGTCGTAGGCCGCCCGGACCGGCAGCGCGCGGACGAGGGAGCCGGGGGCGGCGTCGTCCGCGGCCTGCCCGGCGAAGTCGAAGGCCGCGCGGTGCGAGCCGTACCACTGCGCGGACAGGTACTTGAGCGCGGCGACGTGGCAGCCGTAGTGGTGCGGGGAGCGGCGCACGGCCTGCTCCCAGAGCGACTCGAAGACCGCGGGACCGGCGTGCGCCCCCCGCGCGTGGTCCAGGGCCAGCCGCCACGGCACCGGGTCCTGCGGCGCCTCCTCGGCGACCGACCGGATCAGCGGGCCGAGCTCGCGCAGCCGCTCGGCCCGCGCGGGCGACTCCCAGGCCCGGCGGACGGCCAGTTGCGCCGTGACGAGCAGGGCGTCGGGGTCCCGGGGTGCGACGGCGAGCCAGTGGGTCAGCCAGTCGTCGCGGTGGTAGGCGAAGGCGGCGAGCCGGGTGACGTACCGGTCGCGGTCCTCCCACTCCCCGCCGTCCCGGGTGGTGGCGAGGAGCTTCGCCGCGGGTTCCGGATCGGCGAGGGCGGCCGCCACCAGAGCGGGGGCGAGCCGCTCGTCCGGGGCGTCGAGGAGCACGTCGTCGTCCGGCACGAACCCCGAGGCCAGCCGCGGGGCGTGCCGAGCCGAGCGGACGGCGCCGACCAGGGCGCGGAGCAAGGACATCGTGGGACTTATTTTCCCACCGCGACACCTTGCCCCGCGCCCGCCTGCCCAGCCCTTTCACCCTCACCTCACGGGGCCCCCACGGTCAGCCGCGCCGCAGCAGCCGGGTGGCGCCCGCCGCCACCGTCGTCGCCAGGATCCAGCCGAGCAGGATGAGCACCGCCGCCGCCCACTGCCACAGCCCCTCCAGCCGCCAGTAGCCGTCCTGGCCGAGATTGATCACCGGGAGCAGCAGGTCCAGCGCGTACAGCGGGCCGTTCCACTCGGGCGCCTCGTCGCCCTTCAGCGCGGTCGGGCGGTAGTGCGAGAAGGCCACCGTGCCCGCCGCCCACAGGACCGCCATCCAGAGCGCCGCCCGGCCCGGCCGGTAGCCGTAGGCCACCGTCCAGTCCTGGAGGTACCCCCACAGCTTCCCCGCGACGGGGAGCGTCTCCCGTCTTCGCCGCTGCTTGGCGAGCAGCACCTCGCGGGCGTCGGCGTCCTCGCCGCTGTTGCGCAGGACCGTCGCCAGCCGCTCGTACGGCTCGGGGGCGTACTCCGGGGTCGCGGCGGCGACCCACTCCAGGCGCCGGGCCAGCGGGAAGGGGCCGTAGGGCACGAGGTTCTCGTAGGCGAAGCCGCCCATGGCCAGGCCGCCCGGGCCCGGCCAGCTGGTGGAGAGGTCGATCAGCGTGACGACCTTGGCGCCGTTCAGCACGACCCGGCCCTCCTCCGGCCGCTCGCCGTTGAACCGCAGCTCGGGGGTGACTATCCGGCGCAGCGACACCTCCTCGCGCCGCGCGCCGCTCAGCACGAACCGGGCGTGGTGCAGGTCGACCGCGTCGCCGAACCGGCCGTCGTCGAGGCGCACCCCGCCGTGGCACTCGACGGGCTTGCGACGGGCGCCCTGCACGGGCGTCACCCCGTAGGGCGGCGTGGCGGTGGAGTAGGCCGTCGCGTCGTCGTACACCCAGGCCGCGTTCAGATAGAGCGAGCGCTCCACCGTCAGCTGCGGCGCGTTCAGCGCGCGGCGGCCCTGGGCGCCGCGCAGCACGCTGCCCCGCAGGCTGAGCGAGACCCCGATCTTCGCCCCGCGCAGGCTCAGCTCCCCGTGCGTCTCGATCAGCTCGGCCTGGAGGTCCTGCGCGACCACCATGCCGTCCGCGGTGATCGCCCGGCCCCGCCGGTCCGGCCACACCTGGATCTGGTTGACCAGCAGGTCCGTGCCGATCTGGGCGTCCGTCAGCCGGATGCCGTGCCGCACCCGGCAGCGCGGCAGGTGCAGGTCGCCCTCCGTGTGCAGCCGGGCCGCCTCCAGGCGCGGCAGCGAGCACCCCACCATCCGCAGCGTCCCGAAGCGCGCCTCGGGCAGCACCACCTCGCCGTCGAAACGGCAGCCGTGCAGCTCCACGTAGGGCGCTATCGTCCCGCCCGCCAGGTTCAGCACGCCGGTGATCCGCACCCCGCGGAGCTTCAGCGCGGCCACCCTCCCCGACCGGGCCGGCGGCCCCGCGAGCAGCAGCAGCGCCACCACGTCGGCGCGGACGCTGCGCTCCTCCCCCCACTCCCACTCCCGCTCCCTGAACGGGTCGTCCCGCTCCGCGCTCCCCTCCGTCAGATCGCAGGTCCTGCCGATCCGGAACGCCCGCCACACGGCCCGCTCCGGGCCCGTGAGACCGTCCGGCATCCCGTCCTCGTGCGGCTCGGTCACTGCCGCCCCCTCGCTTTCCACGATCCGCTCCCACGACTCCGCCACCGGCGGTTCGTGGATTCGTACAGCCGTTCTTCCCGCTGAGTGACGGGCTGAACGCTAACGGTCAGCTGTGGCGACAAGACGCCACTGTGGCGTGTATCAGCCAGTGGGACGGGCGTCCGACGCCGTGGGCCGTCTGAGAGAATTGACCCGTGATCTCTCGAATCGATCTGCGCGGCGAGACCCTGCCCGAGGGTTCCGCCCTGCGCGACCTGCTGCCCCGTGCCGAGTTCGACGTGGAAGCCGCCCTGGAGAAGGTGCGGCCCATCTGCGAGGACGTCCGGCATCATGGCGCCGCAGCGGTGATCGACTACGGCGAGAAATTCGACGGCGTCCGCGTCCCGAGCCTGCGCGTCCCCGCCGAGGCGATCGCCCGCGCGCTCGACGAGCTCGACCCGGCCGTCCGCGCCGCCCTCGAGGAGTCCATCCGCCGCGCCCGCCTCGTCCACCGCGAGCAGCGCCGCACCACCCACACCACCCAGGTCGTCCCCGGCGGCACGGTCACCGAGAAGTGGATCCCGGTCGAGCGCGTCGGCCTGTACGTGCCGGGCGGACGCTCCGTCTACCCGTCCTCCGTCGTGATGAACGTCGTCCCGGCCCAGGAGGCCGGCGTCGAGGGCGTCGCCGTCGCCTCGCCCCCGCAGAAGGACTTCGGCGGACTCCCGCACCCGACCATCCTCGCCGCCTGCGCCCTCCTCGGCGTCGACGAGGTGTACGCCGCCGGCGGCGCCCAGGCCGTCGCCATGTTCGCGTACGGCACCGAGGGCACCGCCGGCGAACCCGGCTGCGCCCCCGTCAACCTGGTCACCGGCCCCGGCAACATCTACGTGGCCGCCGCCAAGCGCCTCCTCAAGGGCCGCATCGGCATCGACGCCGAGGCCGGCCCCACCGAGATCGCGGTCCTCGCGGACGCCACCGCCGACCCGGTGCACGTCGCCGCCGACCTCATCAGCCAGGCCGAGCACGACCCCATGGCCGCCTCCGTCCTCGTCACCGACTCCGACGAGCTGGCCACCGCCACCGAGGCCGAGCTGAAGACCCAGGTCGCCGCCTCCAAGCACGTCGACGACCGGATCGTCCCGGCACTGGCCGGCCGCCAGTCCGCGATCGTCCTCGTCCGCGACCTCGCCGACGGCCTCAAGGTCGTCGACGCGTACGGCGCCGAGCACCTGGAGATCCAGACCGCCGACGCCGCCGCCGTCGCCGACCGCGTCCGCAACGCCGGCGCGATCTTCATCGGCCCCTGGGCGCCGGTCTCCCTCGGCGACTACTGCGCCGGCTCCAACCACGTCCTGCCCACCGGCGGCTGCGCCTGCCACTCCTCGGGCCTCTCCGTGCAGTCCTTCCTGCGCGGGGTGCACATCGTGGACTACACGCGCGACGCGCTCGCCGACGTCGCCCACCACGTGGTGACCCTCGCCGAGGCCGAGGACCTCCCGGCCCACGGCGCCGCGATCAAGGCCAGGTTCGGATGGAAGGTGCCGGAGTCCAAGTGACCGGAATCGACGACCTCCCCGTCCGGGACGAGCTGCGCGGCCAGTCCCCCTACGGGGCGCCCCAGCTCGACGTCCCCGTCCAGCTGAACACGAACGAGAACCCCTACCCGCTGCCCGAGCCCCTGGTGGCCCGGATCGCGGAGCGGGTCGCCGAGGCCGCCCGCGGCCTCAACCGCTACCCCGACCGCGACGCGGTCGAGCTGCGCACCGAGCTCGCCCGCTACCTCACCCGCACCGCCGGACACCCGGTCGCCGTGGAGAACGTGTGGGCGGCCAACGGCTCCAACGAGGTCCTCCAGCAGCTGCTGCAGACCTTCGGCGGCCCGGGCCGCACCGCGATCGGCTTCGAGCCCTCGTACTCGATGCACGCCCTGATCGCCCGCGGCACCGGCACCGGTTGGATCTCCGGCCCCCGCGACGACGACTTCACCGTCGACGTGGCGGCCGCCGAGAAGGCGATCGCCGAGCACCGGCCCGACGTCGTCTTCATCACCTCGCCCAACAACCCCACCGGCACCGCGGTCGACGCCGACACCGTCGTCGCCCTCTACGAGGCGGCCCAGGCGGCCCGGCCCTCGATCGTCGTCGTGGACGAGGCGTACGTGGAGTTCAGCCACCGGGAGTCGCTGCTGCCGCTCCTGGAGGGCCGCCCCCACCTGGTGGTCTCCCGGACGATGTCCAAGGCGTTCGGGGCCGCCGGACTCCGCCTCGGCTACCTCGCCGCCCACCCGGCCGTGGTCGACGCCGTCCAGCTGGTCCGCCTCCCGTACCACCTCTCGGCCGTCACCCAGGCCACCGCGCTCGCCGCCCTGGAGCACACCGACACGCTCCTCGGCTACGTCGAGCAGCTCAAGGCCGAGCGCGACCGGCTGGTCGCCGAGCTGCGGGCGATCGGCTACGAGGTCACCGAGTCCGACGCCAACTTCGTGCAGTTCGGCAGGTTCGCCGACACGCACGCGGCCTGGCAGCGGATCCTCGACCGGGGCGTCCTGGTCCGGGACAACGGCGTACCGGGATGGCTGCGGGTCACCGCCGGCACCCCCGAAGAGAACGACGCGTTCCTCGACGCGGTCCGTGAACTGATGAAGGAGCAGGAACGATGAGCCGCGTAGGCCGCGTTGAGCGCACCACCAAGGAGACCTCCGTCGTCGTCGAGATCGACCTCGACGGCACCGGCAAGGTCGACGTGTCGACCGGGGTCGGCTTCTACGACCACATGCTCGACCAGCTCGGCCGGCACGGTCTGTTCGACCTGACCGTGAAGACCGACGGCGACCTGCACATCGACTCGCACCACACCATCGAGGACACCGCCCTCGCCCTCGGCGCCGCCTTCAAGCAGGCCCTCGGCGACAAGGTCGGCATCTACCGCTTCGGCAACTGCACCGTCCCGCTGGACGAGTCGCTCGCCCAGGTGACCGTCGACCTCTCGGGCCGCCCGTACCTCGTGCACACCGAGCCCGAGAACATGGCGCCGATGATCGGCTCGTACGACACGACGATGACCCGGCACATCTTCGAGTCCTTCGTCGCCCAGGCGCAGATCGCCCTGCACATCCACGTGCCCTACGGGCGCAACGCCCACCACATCGTGGAGTGCCAGTTCAAGGCCCTGGCCCGCGCGCTCCGCTACGCCGCCGAGCGCGACCCGCGCGCCGCCGGGATCCTCCCCTCCACGAAGGGCGCGCTCTAGTCGTGAACGGCCTCTCCACCATCCTGATCGTCGTCGGTCTCTTCCTGCTCGGCGGCATCTACTCCTTCGTCAAGCAGCAGATGCCCAAGGGCGTCATCGTGCTCGTCGCCCTCGCCGCCGCCATGTGCCTCGGCGCGGGCGTGCTCCGCCTGGACGTGTGGGCATGACCGCGACCCCGACGAAGAAGGTCGTCGTCTTCGACTACGGCTTCGGCAACGTGCGCTCCGCCGAGCGCGCCCTCGCCCGGGTCGGCGCCGACGTCGAGATCACCCGCGACTACGAGACCGCCATGAACGCCGACGGACTGCTCGTCCCCGGCGTCGGCGCCTTCTCCGCCTGCATGCAGGGGCTCAAGGCGGCCCGCGGCGACTGGATCGTCGGCCGCCGACTCGCCGGCGGCCGCCCGGTCATGGGCATCTGCGTCGGCATGCAGATCCTCTTCGCCCAGGGCATCGAGCACGGCGTCGAGACCGAGGGCCTCGACGAGTGGCCCGGCACGGTCGGGCCGCTGAACGCCCCCGTCGTCCCCCACATGGGCTGGAACACGGTCGACGCGCCCGCCGGCAGCGAGCTGTTCGCGGGGCTCGACGCCGACACCCGGTACTACTTCGTGCACTCCTACGCCGTGCACGAGTGGACGCTGGAGGTGGGCAACAAGAACATCCGCGCCCCCAAGGTCACCTGGGCCACGCACGGCGAGCCGTTCGTCGCGGCGGTCGAGAACGGCGCCCTCTGGGCGACCCAGTTCCACCCCGAGAAGTCCGGCGACGCCGGAGCCCAGCTCCTCACCAACTGGATCGGAACCCTGTGACTGTGTCGTCTGACAGCGTGCTCGAACTCCTTCCGGCCGTCGACGTCCGCGACGGCCAGGCCGTCCGCCTCGTGCACGGCGAGTCCGGCACCGAGACCTCCTACGGCTCCCCGCTCGAAGCGGCCCTCGCCTGGCAGCGGTCCGGCGCCGAGTGGCTGCACCTGGTCGACCTGGACGCCGCCTTCGGCACCGGCGACAACCGCGACCTGGTCCGCCAGGTCACCGAGGCCATGGACATCAAGGTCGAGCTCTCCGGCGGCATCCGCGACGACGCCTCGCTCGCCGCCGCCCTCGCCACCGGCTGCACCCGCGTCAACCTCGGCACCGCCGCCCTGGAGACCCCCGAGTGGGTCGCCAAGGTCATCGCCGAGTTCGGCGACAGGATCGCCGTCGGCCTCGACGTGCGCGGCACCACCCTGCGCGGCCGCGGCTGGACCCGCGACGGCGGCGACCTCTACGAGACGCTCGCCCGCCTCGACTCCGAGGGCTGCGCCCGCTACGTCGTCACCGACATCGCCAAGGACGGCACCCTCCAGGGCCCCAACCTGGAGCTCCTGAAGAACGTCTGCGCGGCCACCGACAAGCCCGTCGTCGCCTCCGGCGGCGTCTCGTCCCTGGACGACCTGCGGGCGCTGTCCGGTCTCGTCCCGCTCGGCGTCGAGGGCGCGATCGTCGGCAAGGCGCTGTACGCCGAGGCGTTCACCCTGGAAGAGGCCATCGCGGCGGTGGCGGCCGTATGACCGGCGTACGCAAGGTCGTCACCGGCGCTCCCTGGGAGGAGCAGTTCGGCTACTCGCGCGCCGTGGAGCTCCCGAACGGTCTGGTCCTCGTCTCCGGCTGCACCTCGGTCGTCGACGGCCAGATCGCCGACGGCGGGCCGTACGACCAGGCCGTCAACTCCTTCGGCGTGGCCCTCGCGGCCCTGCGGCAGCTGGGCCTGGACGCGGAGCACGTCGTCCGCACCCGGATGTACCTCACCCACGCCCGGGACGTGGAGGAGGTCGGCCGCGCCCACAAGGAGCTGTTCGACGCCGTCCGCCCCGCCGCGTCGATGATCATCGTGTCCGGCTTCGTCGACCCGCGTCTGGTCGTCGAGGTCGAGGTCGAGGCGTTCCGCCCCGAGAGCCGGGGAGAGGGCGCCGCATGAGCCTCGCCGTACGCGTGATCCCCTGCCTGGACGTGGACGACGGCCGGGTCGTCAAGGGCGTCAACTTCCAGAACCTCCGGGACGCCGGGGACCCCGTCGAGATGGCCAAGCTGTACGACGCCGAGGGCGCCGACGAGCTGACCTTCCTCGACATCACCGCCTCCTCGGGCAACCGGGAGACCACCTACGACGTGGTGCGCCGCACCGCCGAGCAGGTCTTCATCCCGCTCACCGTCGGCGGCGGCGTCCGCGCGGCGGAGGACGTCGACCGGCTGCTGCGGGCCGGGGCCGACAAGGTCGGCGTCAACACCGCCGCCATCGCGCGCCCCGAGCTCATCCGGGAGATCGCGGAGCGGTTCGGCCGGCAGGTGCTCGTCCTGTCCGTGGACGCGCGCCGCACCGAGTCCGGCTCCTTCGAGGTCACCACGCACGGCGGCCGCCGGGGCACCGGCATCGACGCCGTCGAGTGGGCGCACCGCGCGGCCGAGCTGGGCGCGGGCGAGATCCTCCTCAACTCGATGGACGCGGACGGCACGAAGGACGGCTACGACACCGAGATGATCGCCGCCGTGCGCAAGCACGTCACGGTCCCCGTGATCGCCTCCGGCGGCGCCGGCAAGCTCGCCGACTTCGCCCCGGCCGTCGCCTCGGGCGCCGACGCGGTGCTCGCCGCCTCCGTCTTCCACTTCGGCGACCTGCGCATCCCCCAGGTCAAGGAAGCACTGCGGGAAGCGGGCCACCCGGTCCGCTGACCGGAGGTTCCGCATCCGGGAAGGGCCCCCACGGGGGCCCTTCCTTCTCCGTCTGCCTCGGCAGGCCCCTGAACGGCCGCCTAGATCCCCAGCTGCCGGGTCTCCCGCAGGCGTTCGATCGCGTCCGGTTCGCCCTCCAGGGCGACCTTGGCGGCGTCCTGGCGCCCGTACAGGTACATGACCAGCTCGCCCGGCTCGCCGGAGGCCGTCACGACCGGGGTGCCGCGGTGGGCCACCGCCGTCTGGCCGTCGGGGCGGCGCAGCACCAGGCCGACCGGGGCCTTGCGGCCGAGCAGGCGGGCCATCCGCTCCAGACGCGACCACAGGGCGTCGGCGAACACCGGGTCCAGCTCGCGCGCGGACCAGTCGGGCTGCGCGCGACGCACGTCCTCGGCGTGCACGTAGAACTCGACGACGTTCGCCCCCTCGTCCACCTGCTTGATCGTGAACGGCGAGAACCGCGGGGGACCCGTCCGGATGAGCCGGATCAGCTCCTCGTACGGCTTGTCCGCGAACTCCGCCTGGACCCGGTCCTGCCGGTCCCGCAGCACCGGGACGAGCGAACCGGCCGCGGCGTCCGGCCGCCGCTCGCGCACCACCACGTGGGCGGCCAGGTCCCGGGTGCGCCAGCCCTCGCAGAGCGTCGGCGCGTCCGGGCCCGCCGCCTCCAACAGATCGGCGAGCAGAAGCCGTTCGCGTTTCGCATGGGTCGACATGCACGCCAGCGTACGACCGGCGCGCGCGGTCCGCCCAGTGGACGCCCCGCCGGACACCGTCCCGGACCACGGCACAATGGCGCCATGAGCAGCAATCTCGACCCGGCCCTCTCCGCCCGGCTCAAGCGCAGCCCCGACGGGCTCGTCCCCGCCATCGCCCAGCAGTACGACACCGGCGAGGTGCTGATGCTCGGCTGGATGGACGACGAGGCCCTGCACCGCACCCTCACCACCGGCCGCGCCACCTACTGGTCCCGCAGCCGCGGCGAGTACTGGGTCAAGGGTGACACCTCCGGTCACGTCCAGCACGTCAAGGCCGTCGCCCTCGACTGCGACGCCGACACCGTCCTCGTCAAGGTCGACCAGGTCGGCGCCGCCTGCCACACCGGCACCCGCACCTGCTTCGACACCGACGTGCTCCCCGTATCCCAGTAAGGTCTGGCGCCATGGATCTCGAGACGTTCCGCAAGCTGGCGGCCGACCGCCGCGTCATCCCCGTCAGCCGCAGGCTCCTCGCGGACGGCGACACCCCGGTCGGGCTCTACCGCAAGCTCGCCGGGGAACGCCCCGGCACCTTCCTCCTCGAATCCGCGGAGAACGGCCGCTCCTGGTCGCGCTACTCCTTCGTCGGGGTCCGCAGCGACGCCACCCTCACGGTGCGGGACGGCGAGGCCCACTGGCTCGGCACCCCGCCCGTCGGCGTCCCCACCGACGGTGACCCCCTCCAGGCCCTGCGCGCCACCGTCGAGGCCCTCCACACCCCCCGCGACCTCGCGTCCGGGATGCCCCCCTTCACCGGCGGCATGGTCGGCTACCTCGGCTACGACATCGTGCGCCGGCTGGAGCGGATCGGCGAGCACGGCCGGGACGACCTGGAGCTCCCCGAGCTCACCATGCTCCTCACCAGCGACCTCGCGGTCCTCGACCACTGGGACGGCTCGGTCCTGCTGATCGCCAACGCGATCAACCACAACGACCTGGAGACCGGCGTCGACGAGGCGTACGCGGACGCCGTCGCCCGCCTCGACGCGATGCAGGCCGACCTGGCCCGCCCCGTCGCCACCACCCCCACCGCCCTCCCGGCCTCCGAGCTCCCCGAGTTCTCCGCCCTCTGGGGCGGCCCGGCCTACCAGGACGCCGTCGAGGACATCAAGGAGCGCATCCGCGCCGGAGAGGCCTTCCAGGTCGTCCCCTCGCAGCGCTTCGAGACCCCCTGCGCCGCCTCCGCGCTCGACGTCTACCGGGTCCTGCGGGCCACCAACCCGTCGCCGTACATGTACCTCTTCCGCTTCGAGAACGGCTTCGACGTCGTCGGATCCAGCCCCGAGGCCCTCGTCAAGGTCGAGGACGGCCGGGCGATGGTCCACCCCATCGCCGGCACCCGGCACCGCGGCGCCACCCCGCAGGAGGACCACGACCTCGCCGAGGAGCTGCTCGCCGACCCCAAGGAGCGCGCCGAGCACCTCATGCTCGTCGACCTCGGCCGCAACGACCTCGGCCGGGTCTGCGCCCCCGGCTCGGTGGAGGTCGTCGACTTCATGTCGATCGAGCGGTACTCACACGTCATGCACATCGTGTCCACCGTCACCGGCCGGGTCGCCGACGGCCGGACCGCCTTCGACGTCCTCACCGCCTGCTTCCCCGCGGGCACGCTCTCCGGCGCCCCCAAGCCCCGCGCGATGCAGATCATCGAGGAGCTCGAACCCTCCCGGCGCGGCCTGTACGGCGGATGTGTCGGTTATCTCGATTTCGCCGGCGACGCCGACACCGCCATCGCCATCCGCACCGCCCTGCTCCGCGACGGCACCGCGTACGTGCAGGCCGGAGCCGGTGTCGTCGCCGACTCCGACCCGGTCGCCGAGGACAACGAGTGCCGGAACAAGGCCGCGGCCGTCCTGCGGGCCGTCCACACCGCCAACCGGATGAACGTCTCGTGAGCACGTAGGGGATAGTGGGGTACGTGAGTGCCGTACCCGTACCCCAGCCCCGGGCCGCCCGCGCGGCCGTCCCCACCGGCGGCCGCCGCAGCCTGGCCGCGGCCCTCCTCCTCGGCGCCCTCGGCGCCACCGTCGTCCTGCTCTCCGCCGGCCAGATCTGGGCCGAGGGCACCGCGTCCGTCGGCGGCGGCAGCGTCCCCGTGGAGGCCGACGGCGGCGCGGTCACCGGTGTGCCGACCGCCCTCGCGATCGTCGGCCTCGCCGCGCTCTTCGCGGTCTTCGCCGTCCGCCGCACCGGCCGCACCCTGGTCGCCGCGCTCCTCGCGCTCAGCGGCGCGGGCGCCGCGCTGGCCGCGCTCCTCGGCGCCTCCGACAGCACCGCCCTCGACGCCGAGGCCGCCCGCATCAGCGGCGACACGGCCGCCGCCGTCGCCGGACTGACCCACACCGCGTGGCCCTACGTGACCGCCGCCGGCGCCGTCCTCATCCTGCTCGCCGGCCTCCTCGCCCTCCGCTTCGGCAAGAAATGGCCCGCGATGGGCGGCCGCTACGAGCGGTCCGGAGCCCCGCGCGCCGGCCGCAAGGCCGCCCCCACCGACCCCGACCGGCCCGAGGACCTCTGGAAGGCCCTGGACCGCGGCGAGGACCCCACGCACGGGGGCTGAGCGGAGCGGCCGCCCGCGACGCGTGATCGTCCGGGTACCCCCGATTCATCCTCGCGCGCCCGCGTGCGGGACAATGAGCGCAGAGTGTCCGCGCACGCGAGACCTCACCATCGAGCAACTGCAACGAGGAGCAACTCATGGCGGGCAGCGCCCACGGACACACCCCGGCCGCCTGGACCGGTGTCATCATCTCCTTCATCGGCTTCTGCATCGCCGGCGTCTTCATGGTCGCCGCCAACGGTCCCGGCTTCTGGGCCGGCATGGGTGTCGTCGTCCTCGGCGGCATCGTCGGCGGCGCGATGAAGGTGGCGGGCCTCGGCATGCCGAAGGAGTCGGCCGCCGTCGTCGCCGCCCGCGACGCCGCGACCCGGACCGCGCTGGCCCGTTCCTGACGCGACCCGACGCACCCGAGGGCGCGGTCCGGCGACGCCGGGCTGCGCCCTCGCGCGTCAGGGGCGAGAATCACCGGGTGGACACGCACCCGACGGCCGGAGCCGCGACCGACGATCCCCCCACCCGTCCGGGTGAACCCGCCCCGCCGGGCCCCTACCCGCCCGCGCACGACACGCCGGGGTGGGGACCGCAGCCCGGACACCTCCCGCCGCCGCGGCCCCTCGCGCGGCGGCTGCTCGCGCCCGTCGCGACGCTCGCCGGGGTCTGCGCCGCGTTCGCGTACGTGGGCGCCGTGGACCCCAACGAACCCGGGCACTACCCCGTCTGCCCGCTCCTGCGCTTCACCGGCCTGTACTGCCCCGGCTGCGGCGGCCTGCGCAGCGCCCACGCCTTCGTCACCGGCGACCTGGCGGCCGCCCTGGGCGCCAACGCCCTGGCCGTCGTCGGCTACGGCGTCTTCGCCGTCGTCACCGTCCTCTGGCTGATTCGCGCCGCCCGCGGGACGCCGATGCGCCTCGCGGTCTCCCCGGTCTGGTGGTGGGGGATCGGGGCCGTCCTCGCCCTCTTCACCCTGGTCCGGAACCTTCCCTTCGGCTCCGCATTGGCCCCCTGAGGGCCGGATGCGGGCCCGCGGGAACCCCGACGGGAGTCCCAGCAGATGGGACGCCGCTCCGGCCGATGCGGGTCCGGGGCCGTCCTGCGGATAGGATCGAAGTGGCTGAACCTGTTTCCTCATCACCGTCCCGGAAGGGGGCCCCTCGCGTGAGTGTGCTCGACGAGATCATCGAAGGCGTGCGCGCCGACCTCGCAGAGCGACAGGCGCGGGTCACCCTCGACGAGCTCAAGGAGCGCGCCGCCAAGGCGCCGCAGGCCAAGGACGGGGTCGCCGCGCTGCGCGGCGACGGCGTCACGGTGATCTGCGAGGTCAAGCGCTCCAGCCCGTCCAAGGGCGCACTCGCCGCGATCGCCGATCCGGCCGGTCTCGCCGCCGACTACGAGGCGGGCGGCGCCGCCGTCATCTCCGTCCTCACCGAGCAGCGCCGCTTCGGCGGCTCGCTCGCCGACCTGGAGGCCGTCCGGGCCCGGGTCGACATCCCGGTGCTGCGCAAGGACTTCATCGTCACCGCGTACCAGCTCTGGGAGGCCCGGGCGTACGGAGCGGACCTCGCGCTCCTCATCGTCGCCGCCCTGGAGCAGGAGGCGCTGGTCTCCCTCATCGAGCGTGCCGAGTCCATCGGGCTGACCCCGCTGGTCGAGGTCCACGACGAGGAGGAGGTCGAGCGCGCCGTCGACGCGGGCGCCCGGATCATCGGCGTCAACGCCCGCAACCTCAAGACCCTCAAGGTCGACCGCTCCACCTTCGAGCGCGTCGCCCCGGAGATCCCGGCGCACATCGTCAAGGTCGCCGAGTCCGGTGTCCGCGGCCCGCACGACCTCATCGCGTACGCCAACGCCGGCGCCGACGCGGTCCTGGTCGGCGAGTCCCTGGTCACCGGCCGCGACCCGAAGGCCGCCGTCGCCGATCTGGTCGCCGCGGGCGCCCACCCCGCCCTCCGCCACGGCCGGAGCTGACCCCGCCGTGACCCCCGTCCGCGCCACGCCGACCGCCCTGGGCACCGCCCCGGGCGGCTCGGCCGTGACCGCGGGCACCTCGGGGCGCCGCGGCCGGCTCCGTACCGCCGCCGCCCCCGTCTCCAAGCACGCCCCGCTCGCCCGGGGCTGCCGGCCGCGCGGCTGCCGCGCGCCCGCCCGCCGAGTCCACGGCCGCCGGGTCCGGTACGTCATCGGTTCCGAGCCGGGCCAGGTCAACGGCATGCGATGGCGCCCGCGCGCGCCGCGCACCTTCACACACGACGCCTGACCCCCGTCGCGCGCAGGGCCCCGTGGGGGCAGTCCCGCGGGGCGGGACGGGTGGGCACACGGGACGGCGCCCTCGGCGGTGCCTCCGCCCCCGTGCCCCGACCCGCACCGACGCAGTGCCGCGTTCAGGGTTCGGGTCCCGGCCCGGAAGCCCGGGCCCGGCAGGGAGCGCCGTCCGTTGTGCCCACCCGTTCCGCCCCTGGCGGACGATGGCCCCCAACGGGCGGAGCCACAGGCGTCCGTGTCGCGGTGAGTCGGCGTGGCGCGCGCATAACGTGACCATCAACCACACGTCACCCGGGGCACCCGCCCCGCGAGGAGCATCCGCATGTCCAGCGAGTTCTTCATTCCCGACCTGGAGGGCCAGGTCCCCGACGTCGAGGGCTACTTCGGCGATTTCGGCGGCAAGTTCATCCCGGAGGCGCTCGTCGCCGCCGTGGACGAGGTCGCCGTCGAGTACGACAAGGCCAAGGCCGACCCGGAGTTCGCGCGCGAGCTCAACGACCTGATGGTCAACTACACGGGCCGCCCGAGCGCCCTGACCGAGGTGCCCCGGTTCGCCGAGCACGCGGGCGGCGCCCGGATCTTCCTCAAGCGCGAGGATCTGAACCACACCGGCTCCCACAAGATCAACAACGTGCTCGGCCAGGCGCTGCTGACCAAGCGCATGGGCAAGACGCGCGTCATCGCCGAGACCGGCGCCGGCCAGCACGGCGTCGCCACGGCCACCGCCTGCGCCCTCTTCGGCCTCGACTGCACCATCTACATGGGCGAGGTCGACACCCAGCGCCAGGCCCTCAACGTGGCCCGGATGCGGATGCTCGGCGCCGAGGTCATCGCGGTGACGTCCGGCAGCCGCACCCTCAAGGACGCCATCAACGAGGCGTTCCGCGACTGGGTCGCGAACGTCGACCGGACGCACTACCTGTTCGGCACCGTGGCCGGCCCGCACCCCTTCCCGGCCATGGTCCGCGACTTCCACCGGGTCATCGGCGTCGAGGCCCGCCGCCAGCTCCTGGAGCGCGCCGGGCGGCTGCCCGACGCGGCGATCGCCTGCGTCGGCGGCGGCTCCAACGCCATCGGCCTCTTCCACGCCTTCGTCCCCGACGCGGGCGTCCGCCTGATCGGCTGCGAGCCGGCCGGCCACGGCGTCGAGACCGGCGAGCACGCGGCCACCCTGACCGCGGGCGAGCCCGGCATCCTGCACGGCTCGCGCAGCTACGTCCTCCAGGACGAGGAGGGCCAGATCACCGAGCCCTACTCGATCTCGGCCGGCCTCGACTACCCGGGCATCGGCCCCGAGCACGCCTACCTCAAGGACAGCGGACGCGGCGAGTACCGCGCCGTCACCGACGACGCCGCCATGCAGGCGCTGCGGCTGCTCTCCCGTACCGAGGGCATCATCCCGGCCATCGAGTCGGCGCACGCCCTCGCGGGGGCCCTGGAGGTCGGCAAGGAGCTGGGCAAGGACGCCCTGCTGCTCGTCAACCTCTCGGGGCGCGGGGACAAGGACATGGACACGGCCGCCCGCTACTTCGGGCTGTACGACGGGGAGGGCTCGAAGTGACGACCGGGAACATCCAGCTGCTCGGCGACACCCTCGCCAAGGCGAAGGCCGAGGACCGCGCCGCGCTGATCGCCTACCTGCCGGCCGGGTTCCCGACCGTCGACGGCGGCATCGCGGCGATCAAGGCCGTCTTCGACGGCGGCGCCGACGTGGTCGAGGTCGGTCTCCCGCACAGCGACCCCGTCCTCGACGGACCGGTCATCCAGACCGCCGACGACATCGCCCTGCGCGGCGGCGTCAAGATCGCCGACGTCATGCGGACGGTCCGCGAGGCCCACGAGGCCACCGGGAAGCCGGTCCTCGTCATGACGTACTGGAACCCGATCGACCGGTACGGCATCGAGCGCTTCACCGAGGAGCTCGCCGCGGCCGGCGGCGCGGGCTGCATCCTGCCCGACCTGCCGGTCCAGGAGTCCGCGGTCTGGCGCGAGCACGCCGACAAGCGCGGTCTCGCCACCGTCTTCGTCGTCGCCCCCAGCAGCAAGGACGAGCGGCTCGCGACCATCACGTCGGTCGGCTCCGGCTTCGTCTACGCCGCCTCGCTCATGGGCGTCACCGGCACCCGCGCGTCGGTCGGCGAGCAGGCCGCGGACCTGGTCCGCCGCACCCGGGCCACCTCCGAGCTGCCGGTCTGCGTCGGCCTCGGCGTCTCCGACGCCGCCCAGGCCAAGGAGGTCGCCGGCTTCGCCGACGGCGTCATCGTCGGCTCCGCCTTCGTGCAGCGCATCCTCGACGCCGACGGCGACGAGGCCGCCGGTCTCGCCGCCGTAAGGGAACTGGCGGGCGAACTCGCGGAGGGCGTCCGGCGCGTCCGGTAACCCGTTGGGGTGGATCTGCGACCGGGGAGGCACGTAGGTGCCTCCCCGGTTCGTTCCTGAGGCGTGAGCGAGAAGAACCGTGGTGACGGTAACCGGAGCGCGCGGGAGCGCCTCCAGCAGCAGCGCGAGCGTGACAAGGCCCGCGAGAAGCAGCGGCGCGTCCTGATCGTGTCGGCGGCGGTGGTCGGGGTCCTCGGCCTCGCCGCGGTCGTCGGGGTGATCGCCGCGAGCGGCGACAAGGACGGCGGCTCCGACAAGGCCGGCCCGGTGGTCGCGCCCACCGGATCGATCGAGGGCGACAAGCCCGCCATCCCGACGGGGAAGAGCGGCGCCCCGTCGACGCTGGCGATCTGGGAGGACTTCCGCTGCCCGGCGTGCGCCCAGTTCGAGAACGTCATGCGGGACACCATCCACGAGCTGGAGGCGTCCGGCGCCCTCAAGGCCGAGTACCACCTCGCCACCCTCATCGACGGGAACATGGGCGGCAGCGGCTCGCTGCGCGCGGCGAACGCGGCCGCGTGCGCCCAGGACGCCGGGAAGTTCACCGCGTACCACGACACGCTCTACACCAACCAGCCCCCGGAGACGGACGACGCCTTCGGGAACAACGACAAGCTGATCGAGCTGGCGGCGAAGGTGCCCGGGCTCGACACACCGGCCTTCCGCAGCTGCGTCCAGGACGGCACGCACGACAGCTGGGTCGTGAAGTCCAACGAGGCCTTCCAGAACGGCGGCTTCCGCGGCACGCCCACGGTCCTCCTCAACGGCGAGTCGATCTTCCCGACGAAGGGGAACGAGCAGATCTCCCCGGAGAACCTGAAGAAGTGGGTGGCCGAGGCCGGCAAGGGCAGGACGGCCGGCTCGGCCTCGCCCTCGGCGGGCTGAGCCGCCTCCGGCCGGGTTAGTTACCCAGACGTTGCCGGGCGGGCTGCCGTCCCGCCCGCCCGGCAGGGTAGCGTCGGTCCTGCCATGGACCTTGCCTACATTCCCAGCCCGTCGACCGGCGTGATCAACCTCGGACCGATCCCGCTGCGCGGCTATGCCTTCTGCATCATCATCGGTGTCTTCGTCGCCGTCTGGTACGGCAACAAGCGCTGGATCGCCCGGGGCGGCACCGCCGGCACCGTGGCCGACATCGCCGTCTGGGCGGTGCCCTTCGGCCTCGTCGGCGGACGCCTCTACCACGTGATCACCGACTACCAGCTGTACTTCAGCGAGGGTGAGAACTGGGTCGACGCCTTCAAGATCTGGGAGGGCGGCCTCGGCATCTGGGGCGCCATCGCGCTCGGCGCGGTCGGTGCCTGGATCGGCTGCCGCCGCCGGGGCATCCCGCTCCCGGCCTACGCGGACGCCATCGCGCCCGGCATCGCCTTCGCCCAGGCCATCGGCCGCTGGGGCAACTGGTTCAACCAGGAGCTCTACGGCCGCCCGACCGACGTCCCCTGGGCCCTGAAGATCACCGAGAGCGCCAACCGCGAGGCCGGGCTGTACCACCCGACCTTCCTCTACGAGTCGCTCTGGTGCGTCGGCGTCGGCTTCCTCGTCATCTGGGCCGACCGCCGCTTCAAGCTCGGCCACGGGCGGGCCTTCGCCCTGTACGTCGCCGCCTACTGCACCGGCCGCGCCTGGATCGAGTACATGCGGGTCGACGAGGCCCACCACGTGCTCGGCCTGCGGCTGAACGTCTGGACGGCGATCGTCGTCTTCCTGCTCGCGGTGGTCTACATCGTGGTCTCGTCGCGGGTGCGGCCGGGCCGCGAGGAGATCGTCGAGCCGAAGTCGGAGAAGGCCGACGAGGCGGACAAGACGGAGAAGTCCGAGGACGGGGCCGCGCAGGACGACGCGCCCGGGAAGGACGACGCCGACGGGGACGAGCCGACGGCCGCCTCCGGGGACGCCGGCCCGGAGGACGCCGCCGGGAACGAGGAGCACGGCGCCGACAACGGCGCGGGATCGGCCGCCAAGAGCTGATCCGCCGCTGTCGGGGGCCGCCGGGACCGAGAGGTGCCGGCGGCCCCTTCGCATGCCCGCGGCCTCCCGCCACGCCCGGCTCAGACCGCGCGGGACGCGAGGGAGAGGACCCGGTGGGCGCCCGCCACGACCGCGGCGTCGACGAAACGGCCGTCGGGCAGGGCCAGCGCGCCGGGCTCGCCGGCCGCCGCCTCGACGACCTCCCGCGCCGCGTCGACCTCCTCGGCCGTCGGCAGATAGGCCCGCTCGATGACCGGCAACTGACGCGGGTGGATCGCCGCCCGGCCGAGGAACCCCAGGGCCCGGCCCCGGGCGCAGCCGGCGGCCAGGGCCTCCAGGTCGCCGATGTCGGGATGGACCGACTGCGCCGGGGGCGGCAGGGCGGCCGCACGGGCCGCGACCACCACCCGGCTGCGCGGCCAGTCGAGCGCCCGGTCCTCCCGTACGCCCAGGTCGGCGCGGAGGTCCGCCTCCCCGAGCGCGAGGCCGCGCACCGCGGGGTCGGCGGTGGCGATGGCGAAGGCGTGCTCCACCGCGAGGGCGTTCTCCAGGAGCGGGTAGAGGGGGAGGCCCGGGGCGATCGCGGAGATCCGGTGGATGTCGGAGGCGTGCGTCACCTTCGGCACCCGCAGGCCGCGGAGGCCGGGCAGCAGGGCCAGGACGGGGATGTCGTGCGGGGAGTGGACGCGGACGTGCACCGGGACGGGATGGACGTCGGCGAGCAGATCGGCCGTGGCGTCGAGGGCGTACGCCTTGCGGTGCGGGGCCACCGCGTCCTCCAGGTCGACGATGACGACGTCGGCCCCCGAGGCCAGGGCCTTGGCGACGACCGCGGGCCGGTCGCCGGGCGCGTACAGCCAGGTGAGGGGGGTGCGGGCCGGGACGAGACCGACGGCGCCCGGAGCACCGGTCAGGGTGCTCATACCGCGCCCCGGTCGCGCAGGTCCTCGATCTCGGCGGGGGTGAGGCCGAGTTCGGTGAGGACGGCGGTGGTGTCGGCGCCGTGGGGGCGGCCGGGCCAGCGGATGGCCCCGGGGGTCTCGGAGAGCCGGAAGAGGACGTTCTGCATCCTGATCGGGCCGAGCTCGGGGTCCCGCACCTCGGTGACGGTGCCGAGCGCCTGGTACTGCGGATCGGCGACGACGTCCCGGATGTCGTAGACCGGGGCGATCGCGGCCTCCGCCTTCTCGAACGCGGCCATCGCGTCGTCGCGCGTGTGGCGGGCGATCCAGGAGCCGACCGCCTCGTCCAGTTCGTCCGCGTGCGCGGCCCGGCCCGCGCCGTCGGCGAACCACGGCTCGTCGATCAGCTCCGGGCGGCCGACCAGCGTCATGACCCGCTCGGCGATCGACTGGGCGGAGGTGGAGACGGCGACCCAGGAGCCGTCGGCCGTCCGGTAGGTGTTGCGCGGGGCGTTGTTGCGGGAGCGGTTGCCGGTCCTCGGCTGGACGTAGCCGAGCTGGTCGTACCAGAGGGCGTGGGGGCCGATGACGGAGAGCATCGGCTCGATGATCGCCATGTCGACGACCTGGCCGCGGCCGGTCGTGGTCCTGGCGGTCAGCGCGGTCATCACGGCGTAGGCGGTGGCGAGGGCGGCGATCGAGTCGGCCAGGCCGAAGGGGGGCAGCGTGGGCGGGCCGTCGGGCTCGCCGGTGATGGCGGCGAACCCGCTCATCGCCTCGGCGAGGGTGCCGAAGCCGGGGCGGTGGGCGTACGGGCCGAACTGGCCGAAGCCGGTGACGCGGGCGAGCACCAGCCGCGGGTTGACGGCGGAGAGCTCCTCCCAGCCCAGCCCCCAGCGTTCGAGGGTGCCGGGCCGGAAGTTCTCCACGATCACGTCGGCCTCGGCGGCGAGCGCGAGCAGGGTGTCGCGGCCGCCCGGCGTGGACAGGTCCAGGGTGATCGCCCGCTTGTTGCGGCCGAGGACCTTCCACCAGAGGCCGACGCCGTCCTTGGCGGGCCCGTGGCCCCGGGACGGGTCGGGCTTGCGGGGGTGCTCGACCTTGACGACGTCGGCGCCGAAGTCGCCCAGCATCATGGCCGCGAGCGGACCGGCGAAGAGGGTGGCGAGATCCAGGACGCGCAGCCCGTCGAGCGGCGCGGCGGGGGGCGTGGGCGCGGGAGCCGGGGCGTGGGCGGTCATACGGCGTCGGCCTCCAGGGTGTGGGGGGAGTGGAAGGCCGCCTCGATCTCGACGCGGTACGGCATCGAGGTCGACGCGCCCTCCCGCTGGACGGAGAGCGCGGCCGCGGTGTGCGCCCAGGCGAGCGCCTCCGGGGCGGGCCGGCCGTCGCCGAGGGCGACCGCGAGGGCGCCGACCAGGGTGTCGCCGGCCCCGGTGGTGTCCACGGCCCGGACGCGGGGGGCGGGCACGGCGACCGGGTCGGCGCCGCGCGCCGCGTACAGGCTGCCGGCGGCCCCCAGGGTGATCACCACCTCGGGGACGTCGCGCAGGAGGGCCAGGGCGGCCGCGCGGGGGTCGGTGAGACCGGTGAGGGCGGCGGCCTCGTGCTCGTTGGGCACCAGCAGGTCGGTGGCGGCGAGGAGCGCGGGCGGCAGGGGCTGGGCGGGCGCGGGGGTGAGGATCGTGCGGACGCCGAGCCGGCGGGCCGCCTCGGCGCCCTCGACGACGACGGAGAGAGGGAGTTCGAGCTGGAGGAGCAGGGTGTCGGCGGTGCCGATGAGGGCCTCGTCGCCGTGGGTGAGGGAGGTGACGGTGCCGTTGGCGCCGGGGACGACGACGATCGCGTTGCCGCCCTCGTCGTCGACGACGATGTGGGCGGTGCCGGAGGAGCCCTCGGAGGTGCGGAGCAGATCGGTGTCGACCGCGCAGTGCTCCAGCGTGGCCCGCAGCCGGCCGCCGAAGTCGTCCGCGCCGACCGCGCCGATCATCGCCACCTCGCCGCCGGCCCGGGCGGCGGCGACGGCCTGGTTGGCGCCCTTGCCGCCCGGGATGGTGCGGAACGAGCGGCCGGTGACCGTCTCGCCGAGGGCCGGGGCCCTCGGCACGTAGGCCACGAGGTCCATGTTCGTGCTGCCGAGCACGACGATGCTGGTCATGGGCGTACTGCCTCCGTGTGTGTCAGTTCGGCCAGGGTGTCGAAGCCGATGCCGTCGAAGGACGGCACCGACGTCGCCAGGCGGTTCTTGAGGGGGGCGGTCCAGCGCTCGGGCAGCCGGTCGGGGTGCCCGGCGAGCAGCCCGGCGACCGAGCCGGCGGTGGCCCCGTTGGAGTCGGTGTCCCAGCCGCCCGAGACCGCTGCGCACACCGAGCGGGAGAAGTCCCCGTCGGCGTGGGTGAGGGCGGCGGCGAGCAGCGCGGCGTTGGGGACGGCATGGACCCAGTGGTACCCGCCGAGTGCGGCGTGCAGCCGGTCGACGACGGCGTCGAAGTCGGGGGTGGCGCGGGCGGCCGCGATGCCCAGCCGGACGGCCTCGGCGAGGCGCGAGCGCGGGGGGACCACGGCGAGGCCGGCGGCGAGCGCCTGGTGGACGTCGGCGCTGCCGGCCGCCGCGGCGGCCACGGCGGCGGCGACGAACATGGCGCCGTAGACCCCGTTGGCCGTGTGGGTGAGGGCCGCGTCCCGGTACGCCTGCGCGGCCGCGCCGTCCGGGTCGCCCGGGTGGGTCCAGCCGTGCACGTCGGCTCTGATCTGGGCGCCGATCCACTCCCGGAACGGGTTGCGGCGCAGGGCGGTCAGCGGCGGTTCGACGCCGTCGAGGAGGTTGCGGTAGGCGACGCGCTCGGCCGTGAACGTCCGGCCGGCCGGGAGTTCGTCCAGCCAGAGGCGGGCCACGTCGGCGGTGGTGAAGCCGCGGCCGTACCGGCGGAGCAGCAGCAGGTTGAGGAGGGGGTAGTTGAGGTCGTCGTCCTCGGGCATCCCGTCGATGTTCTCGGCGAGCGAGGTCGCGGCCGAGCGGCGGTTCCACGGGTGCTCGTCCAGCAGCTGCCGGGGGACGCCGCGCGCGGTGAACCAGCCGGTGAGCGGCCAGTTGCCCGAGGCGCGGGCGAGCGCCCGGATCGCCGGCAGGGGCAGCTTCTCGACGGGCTTGCCGAGCAGGCACCCGGCGGCCCGCCCCAGCCAGGCGGCGTGCAGCCGGTCGAGGAGCCCGGCGTCCCTCCCCGCCGGACGGGGGCCGGCACCGGTGGCGCGGTCGGCACGGGGGCCGCGATCGGCACCGGTGGCGCGGTCGGCCTCCGTCAGGGCCCGGATGCCGGCGAGGGAGGCCGGTTCCCGCTCCGCCAGGGGGGAGGGGAGGGCGGCCAGGGCGTCCAGGAGCTCCTCCGCCAGGGCCCGCAGCTCCGGGCGGGGGGTGCCGGAGGCGCCCGCGGCCGGCGGGGCGGGCGGGCCGCCCGCCGCCGACCAGCGGGCCGCGAGGGCGCGGGCGTCGCGGCCGTCCTCCGCGGCCTGGCGCAGTTCGTGGCCCACGAGGTCCTCCGGCTGGACCCAGGTGAGGCGGAGGGTCACCGGTCCGTGCCCGTCAGGGTCGTGAAGGCCGCCTCGTGCGTCCGGCGCGCCGCGGTGTCATGGGCGAAGACCTCCCGGGCGACGGCGGTCAGGGCCGCGGCCGGGGCGTGCAGGTCGAGGCGGCTGGCCTCGGCGACCTGCTCCGCCCACTCGGCGGGCACGGCGGACGCGCCGCGCAGGGCGCCCACGATCGCCCCGGCCATGGTGGCGATCGAGTCGCAGTCCCGGCCGTAGTTGACGGCGCCGAGGACCGTACGCCGGAAGTCGCCGCCGCCGACGAGCAGCATGCCGAGGGCGACGGGCAGCTCCTCGATCGCGTGCAGCCGGGAGGGCCGTCGGGCGCCGAGCGAGGGGGAGCGGTAGTCCGGGCCGACCGAGTCGAAGGGCGCGACCGCCCGGCGCAGGGGGGCGAGCGCGGTCTCGAAGTCCGTGTGCGCGGAAGCGACTTCGGCGACCGCCTCGATCGCCGCCCGCGTCCCGTCCTTCGCCAGCGCCAGGGCCGTGTCCACCACCGACTCCGGGGTCGCCCCCGGCGCGCAGGCCGCCGCGACCGCCGCCGCGAAGACGCCCGCGGCCTCCCGGCCGTAGGAGGACTGGTGGGCGCCGGCGACGTCGACCGCCTCGGCGTAGGCGGCCGCCGGGTGCGCGGCGTTGACCAGGCCGACCGGCGCCATGTACATCGCCGCACCGCAGTTGACGATGTTCCCGCTGCCCGCCTCGCGGGGGTCGACGTGGCCGTAGTGGAGCCGGGCCACGATCCACTTCTCGGCGAGGAAGAGGCGCTGGAGGGGGAGGGCCTCGGCCTCCAGCTCCGGGATCCAGACGGGGGAGCCCATGAGTTCGGGCACGAGGTGGTCCGCGACCGCGTACGCGTCGAGGTGGCCGCGCACCTTCTCGTACACCCTGATCAGGGCGTGGGTCATCAGGGTGTCGTCGGTGACGTGCCCGTCGCCCTTGTGGTACGGCGCGATGGGGCGGGCGGTGCGCCAGTCGCCGCCGTTCCAGGGGCCGACGACGCCGGTGACCCGGCCCCCGTGGCGCTCCAGGATCTGTTCGGGGGTGTAGCCCTCGACGGGGCCGCCCAGCGCGTCGCCGACGGCGGCCCCGAGGAGACTTCCGGTGATCCGGTCATCCAGTGTGGGCACGTCCAGCGGGGGCAGCTTCGCCGTGGGGACGTCCAGTGTGGGAGTCATGCCGGAATTGTCCACCTGGGGCGGCCGGTTCCGTGGCTCCCAGCAGCCCGGCGAGTTCCACCAGGTCCGTCCCCGCCAGCCGCGGCAGCGCGCACCCCGCCAGCGTCCGGCAGGCGTCCCGCCAGCTGCCCGGCACCGAACGCCCGCCGCCCAGAGCGCCGGTGAGCGCGCCGGCCAGCGCCGGCGCCGAGTCGGCGACCCGGGAGAGACAGGCGGCGGCCGGCACCGCGGCCGTCATCTCGCCCCGCGCGGCGATCGCGAGGGCCAGCGCGACCGGGACGGTCTCGGCGGCGGCGATGCCGTAGCTGTACACGTGGTCCACGATCCGGTGCTCCAGGAGCGGCACCAGCTCGAACGCCGAACCGGCCGTCCGCGCCAGCTCCACCGCGTAGCGCGCGTTGCGGCCGATCTCGGTGGCCGGCGGGAGTTCGGCGAGCGCCGCCCCCACCGCCTCGTCCACCGTCGCCCCGCCGAGCGCCGCGGCGACCGCCGCCGCCGTCGCCCGCGCGCCGTGCACCCCGTCGCCGTCCTGTGTGTACCGGGCGTCGAACTCGGCGAGTCCTGCGGCGGCGCGCGGGTCACCCGGGTGGACCACCGCCAGGACGGCCGCCCGCACACAGGCGGCGTCGTCGAAGAAGTGCGGGTTGTCGTGGCCCGTGGCGGGCGGGCGCAGACCGGTGGCCAGATTGCCCAGACCGGCCCGGACCGAGATCCGGGCGCGCAGCGGCAGCACCGCCGACTCGATCTCCGGCGCGCGGTCCGCCGCGGCGGCCACCTGCCCCGCGAGGGCGTTCCAGGCGAGGTCGACCGCCGCGCGCAGCCGCCGCTCCGGGGGCAGCCCGGCGAACACCGGACCGGAGGCCGCGAGCACCGCCTCCGCGGTGAACACCGCCCACTCCGCGTCGTCGGAGGGCCCCAGGCGCAGCGGCTCGGGCGGCTGGTTGAGGGCGATGGGGACGGGGAGCGTCGTCGTCGCGTTCTGCTCCGCGAACGTGTCCAGCTCCCGCGTCAGGCGGCGGGTCCACTCCGGCATCCGCGCCGCGCGGTGCCGGGCCGCGGGCCACCCCGCGGCGTCGCCCGCGGCGAGGCCGAGCAGCAGTCCTTCGACCGCGTCCCGCCCCGCCCTGCGGGGCGCGTCCGCCTCGTCCGCCTCCGGGGCCTCGCCGCCCCAGGAGCCGGTGCCGCGGACGGGGGCGGGCTCCGGCGCGCCGGGGACCGGGAGCGGCGGGGGGTCCTGCGGGGCGTCCAGGAGGACACGGGCGGTCTCCGGCGCCGGGCGCCGCCTCCGGCCCTCCCGCACGGGGGGACGGTCGTCCGGGACAGGGGGGCGGTCGTCCGCGGGCGGCGCGTCGGGGGCGGCGGGCGTGGAGGCGTGGGCGGCCGTGGGCGTGGGGTTGGCGGTCATGTGGCGTTCTCCTCCGGGGTGAGCAGGTCGGCGATGTCGAGGACGTGGTAGCCGCGCATCGAGGGGAGGCAGCTGCCCGTCACGGGGGAGATGGCGGTGGCCCACTCCTCGGGGATGGCGGAGACGCCGGACATCGCGCCGGCGAGGGCGCCGGCCACGGCGGCGGTGGTGTCGGCGTCGCGGCCCATGTTCACGGCGGTGAGGACGGCCGTGCGGAAGTCGCCGCGGGCGGCCGCGAAGGCGCCGAAGGCGAGGCCGACGGCCTCGGGGGCGAGGTCCGTCCAGGGATAGCCGCCGATGACCACGGCGGAGCGGACCTGCCGTTCGCGGGTCAGCGGGTCGGGCTGGACGCGCTGGGCGGCGACGACCGCGCGGCGCAGCGACCGGGCGGTCCAGGAGTCCATCGGGACGACGGAGAGGGCCGCCGCGATGACCGAGGTGACGCCCGCGCCGCCCATCGCCGCGGCGACGCCCGCCGCGACCGCCTGGCCGCCGTAGATGCCCTCGCCGTCGTGGCTCACGCTGCCGTCGATCGCCACCAGCCGGGCGGCCTCGGCCGGCCGGCCCGCGGCGAAGACCCCGAACGGCGCGGCGCGCATGGCCAGCCCGTCGCTCCAGGCGTGCCGGTGCTGGGCGGAGATGGGGGCGGCGAGTCCGCGGCGGAGGTTCTCCAGGGTGCCGCGCTCGGAGAAGCCCGCGCCGCGGAACGGTCCTTCGTCGAGGTCGGCGATCCAGTGGTGCCACGCCTGCTCCACGTGCCGGACGGTGAGGGCCGAGCCGTGCCGGGCCAGGAGGAGCGCGGAGAAGACGGCGTACTCGGTGTCGTCCGTGCCGGCCGGGCTGTCCGTCACGAACCCCTCGATGCGGCCCCAGCGGCGGCGGATCTCGGAGGGCCGCATGTTCTCGGCGGGCGCGCCGAGCGCGTCGCCGACGGCGAGGCCGAGGAGCGCCCCCCTCGCCCGTTCACGCGTGTCGCGTGCCGTGGTGGTCACCATGTCGCGGCCCCTTCCTCGGGTGGGGCGCACCGGTGGCGCCCCCGATGCCTGGATCTGTGCCACCGCGCGCCGGGAACTCGCCGAAGAAACGTCTCTGTCACCCGGCTGACACCCCGCCAGGCGTCGCGCGCTCCGGTGAGGCGGGCCTTAGTAAGTACGGCCTGCCTTGCTGGCGGACCCCTTACATCGCTTGTATTTTCGAGGGTGTTGGGGGCGGCGGGTGCGACCCGGCCCGCCGGAACGAGGGGAGAGCCATGTCCATCATCGAAGCTCAGGCGCCACTGCACGAGGCCCACCGCGACAACCACACGCACCGCGACGTCAACGGAGGTTGGCTGCGTCCGGCGGTCTTCGGCGCGATGGACGGCCTCGTCTCCAACCTCGCCCTGATGACCGGTGTCGCGGGCGGTGCGGTCTCCACCCAGACCGTCGTCGTCACCGGTCTCGCGGGCCTCGCGGCCGGCGCCTTCTCGATGGCCGCCGGCGAGTACACCTCCGTCGCCTCGCAGCGCGAGCTCGTCCAGGCGGAACTGGACGTCGAGCGACGCCAGTTGCGCAAGCACCCCATCGACGAGATGGAGGAGCTCGCCGCGCTCTACGTCTCCCGCGGCGTCGAGCCCACCCTCGCCCGCGAGGTCGCGATGCAGCTGTCCAAGGACCCCGAGCAGGCGCTGGAGATCCACGCCCGCGAGGAGCTGGGCATCGACCCGGACGACCTGCCGTCCCCGGTGGTCGCTGCGGTCTCCTCCTTCGGCTCCTTCGCGCTCGGCGCGCTGCTCCCCGTCCTGCCCTACCTGCTCGGCGCGACCGCGCTCTGGCCGGCCGTCCTGCTCGCGCTCGTCGGGCTCTTCGCCTGCGGTGTGCTGGTGGCCCGGGTGACCGCCCGAGGCTGGCTCTTCAGCGGCCTGCGCCAGCTCGTCCTGGGCGGCGCCGCCGCGGCCGTCACGTACGGGCTCGGCATGCTCCTCGGAGCGGCGCTCTAGCCGCGCCGGGAAACCGGCGGCAGCGGAGCGCGCGTCCGCGGCACCGACGGCACCACCCGCACCGCGGGACCCGTGGCGTCGCGCGCCCCGTGGTGGTGCGGAATCCGCGTCCGCGCCGGAACGGATTGCGTACCGCCACAGAAGACCGAGAGGCCCCAGAAGGGGCCTTCTCGTCATTTCGGGGCGACATTTCCCCGCATAGCGCCCTGATCGGCTGTGACGTATATCCCTGACCGGATTCGTCGCGGCGATGAGACACTATGCAGGACGCCACATATGTAGCCGGTTACCCGGCGGTTTCGAACTCGTGACCAACGGGAATGAGGCCTGAGCGCCACGGGCAACGAAGCCCGATCAGCGACGGACCGGCGGATTCCGGAGATCGTCCGGAACCCCTGGATCCGTCCCCGCGGAGCAGCCTCTGCCACCGCACCCCACAGGTGAACCCACGCCACCGCTGCGTATCGGCGGTGTCCGCATGCTGGAACGAGCTATCCACTTCGCGAGAAGCCAGCCATCATGTAACCTGCACGAAATTTCGCGGAGGGCCAACGTCGTCCCTCGGCAGTTGCATATGCCACGACGACGACGGGAGAGCCGATGCGTTCCGACGCCTGGTCGCCCATGGACGGTCGCCCCGCTCCGCAGGGGATGTACGACCCCCGTAACGAACACGACGCCTGTGGTGTCGGGTTCGTGGCCACCCTCACCGGTGTTGCCAGCCACGCGCTGGTCGAGCAGGCGCTGACCGTACTGCGCAACCTCGAGCACCGCGGCGCCACCGGCTCCGAGCCCGACTCCGGTGACGGCGCCGGCATCCTGCTCCAGGTCCCGGACGCCTTCCTGCGCGAGGTCGCCGGATTCGAGCTCCCCGAGGCCGGCGCGTACGCCGTCGGCATCGCCTTCCTCCCCGAGGACGGCACGGCCGAGACCGTCGCGAAGATCGAGACGATCGCCGCCGAAGAGGGCCTCACCGTCCTCGGCTGGCGCGAGGTCCCCGTCGCCCCCGAGCTGCTCGGCGCCTCCGCCCGCGCCACCATGCCGGTCTTCCGCCAGCTCTTCGTGGCCGACGGCGAGAACCAGGGCATCGCGCTGGACCGCAAGGCGTTCGTGCTGCGCAAGCGCGCCGAGCGCGAGGCCGCGACGTACTTCCCGTCGCTCTCCGCCCGCACCCTCGTCTACAAGGGCATGCTGACCACCGGCCAGCTGGAGCCCTTCTTCCCGGACCTGTCGGACCGCCGCTGCGCCACCGCCGTGGCCCTCGTCCACTCCCGGTTCTCCACCAACACCTTCCCGAGCTGGCCGCTGGCCCACCCGTACCGCTTCGTCGCCCACAACGGTGAGATCAACACCGTCAAGGGCAACCGGAACTGGATGACCGCCCGCGAGGCCCAGCTCGACTCCAAGGTCTTCGGCGAGGGCAAGGACCTCTCCCGGATCTTCCCGATCTGCACCCCGGACGCCTCCGACTCGGCCTCCTTCGACGAGGTCCTGGAGCTGCTCCACCTCGGCGGCCGCTCGCTGCCGCACGCGGTCCTGATGATGGTCCCGGAGGCGTGGGAGAACCACGAGACCATGGACCCGTCCCGCCGCGCCTTCTACCAGTACCACTCCACCCTGATGGAGCCCTGGGACGGCCCGGCCTGCGTCACCTTCACCGACGGCGTCCAGGTCGGCGCGGTCCTCGACCGCAACGGTCTGCGCCCCGGCCGCTACTGGGTCACCGACGAGGGCCTCGTCGTCCTCTCCTCCGAGGTCGGCGTCCTCGACATCGACCCCGCCAAGGTCGTCCGCAAGGGCCGCCTCCAGCCCGGCAAGATGTTCCTCGTCGACACCGCCGAGCACCGCATCGTCGAGGACGACGAGATCAAGGCCGGCCTCGCCGCCGAGAACCCCTACGAGGAGTGGCTGGAGACCGGGGAGATCGAGCTCTCCGACCTCCCCGAGCGCGAGCACATCGTGCACACCCACGCCTCGGTCACCCGCCGCCAGCAGACCTTCGGCTACACCGAGGAAGAGCTCCGCGTCATCCTCGCGCCGATGGCCCGCACCGCCGGCGAGCCCCTCGGCTCCATGGGCACCGACTCGCCCATCGCGGCCCTGTCCTCCCGCCCGCGGCTGCTCTTCGACTACTTCACCCAGCTCTTCGCGCAGGTCACCAACCCGCCGCTGGACGCCATCCGCGAGGAGCTCGTCACCTCGCTGCGCTCCTCCCTCGGCCCCGGCAGCAACCTGCTCGACCCCACCGCCGGGTCGTGTCGCAGCGTCACCCTGCCGTTCCCGGTGATCGACAACGACGAGCTGGCCAAGCTCATCCACATCAACGCCGACGGCGACATGCCCGGCATGAAGGCCGCGACGCTCTCCGGCCTCTACCGCGTCTCCGGCGGCGGCGAGTCCCTCGCCGCCCGCATCGACGCCATCTGCGCCGAGGCCGACACCGCCATCGAGGGCGGCGCCCGCCTCATCGTGCTCTCCGACCGGCACTCCGACGCCGAGCACGCGCCGATCCCGTCGCTGCTGCTCACCGCGGCCGTCCACCACCACCTCATCCGCACCAAGCAGCGCACCAAGGTGGGCCTGCTGGTCGAGGCCGGCGACGTCCGCGAGGTCCACCACGTCGCCCTGCTCATCGGCTACGGCGCCGCCGCGGTCAACCCCTACCTCGCCATGGAGTCCGTCGAGGACCTGGTCCGCGCCGGCACCTTCATCGAGGGCCTGGAGCCCGAGCAGGCCATCCGGAACCTGATCTACGCGCTCGGCAAGGGCGTCCTCAAGGTCATGTCCAAGATGGGCATCTCCACCGTCGCCTCCTACCGCGGCGCCCAGGTCTTCGAGGCCGTCGGCCTCGACGAGACCTTCGTCGCCACCTACTTCAACGGCACGGCCACCAAGATCGGCGGCGCCGGCCTCGACGTCGTCGCCAAGGAGGTCGCCGCCCGCCACGCCAAGGCGTACCCCGTCTCCGGCGTCGCCTCGGCGCACCGCGCCCTGGAGATCGGCGGCGAGTACCAGTGGCGCCGCGAGGGCGAGCCGCACCTGTTCGACCCGGAGACCGTCTTCCGCCTGCAGCACGCCACGCGCAACAAGCGGTACGACATCTTCAAGCAGTACACCGAGCGGGTGAACGAGCAGTCCGAGCGCCTCATGACGCTCCGCGGCCTCTTCGGCTTCTCCACGGAGCGGGAGGCGATCCCGCTCGACGAGGTCGAGCCGGTCTCCGCGATCGTCAAGCGCTTCTCCACCGGCGCCATGTCGTACGGCTCCATCTCCAAGGAGGCGCACGAGACGCTCGCCGTCGCCATGAACCAGCTGGGCGCCAAGTCCAACACCGGTGAGGGCGGCGAGGACCCGGAGCGCCTGTACGACCCGGCGCGCCGCTCCGCGATCAAGCAGGTCGCCTCCGGCCGCTTCGGCGTCACCAGCGAGTACCTGGTCAACGCCGACGACATCCAGATCAAGATGGCCCAGGGCGCCAAGCCCGGCGAGGGCGGCCAGCTGCCCGGCCACAAGGTCTACCCGTGGGTCGCCAAGACGCGTCACTCGACGCCCGGCGTCGGCCTCATCTCGCCGCCGCCGCACCACGACATCTACTCCATCGAGGATCTGGCCCAGCTGATCCACGACCTCAAGAACGCCAACCCGGTCGCCCGCATCCACGTGAAGCTGGTCTCCGAGGTCGGCGTCGGCACGGTCGCCGCCGGTGTCTCCAAGGCCCACGCGGACGTCGTCCTCATCTCCGGCCACGACGGCGGAACGGGCGCCTCGCCGCTCACCTCGCTCAAGCACGCGGGCGGCCCCTGGGAGCTCGGCCTCGCCGAGACCCAGCAGACCCTGCTGCTCAACGGCCTGCGCGACCGCATCGTCGTCCAGACCGACGGTCAGCTGAAGACCGGCCGCGACGTGGTCATCGCCGCGCTGCTCGGCGCCGAGGAGTTCGGTTTCGCGACCGCGCCGCTCGTCGTCTCCGGCTGCGTCATGATGCGCGTCTGCCACCTGGACACCTGCCCCGTCGGCATCGCCACCCAGAACCCGGTCCTGCGCGACCGCTTCTCCGGCAAGGCCGAGTTCGTCGTCAACTTCTTCGAGTTCATCGCCGAGGAGGTCCGCGAGCTCCTCGCCGAGCTGGGCTTCCGCACCCTCGAAGAGGCCGTCGGCCACGCCGAGCTGCTCGACACCAGCCGCGCCGTCACCCACTGGAAGGCGCAGGGTCTCGACCTGCAGCCGCTCTTCCACGTGCCGGAGCTGCCCGAGGGCGCGGTCCGCCACGCCCGGATCGAGCAGGACCACGGTCTGGAGAAGGCCCTCGACAACGAGCTGATCCAGCTCGCCGCCGAGGCCCTGAACGCGGCCACCGCCGAGGAGGCCCAGCCGGTCCGCGCCCAGGTCGCGATCCGCAACATCAACCGCACGGTCGGCACCATGCTCGGCCACCAGGTCACGAAGAAGTTCGGCGGCGCCGGCCTCCCGGCCGACACCATCGACATCACCTTCACCGGCTCCGCGGGTCAGTCGTTCGGCGCCTTCCTGCCGGCCGGTGTCACCCTCCGCCTGGAGGGCGACGCCAACGACTACGTCGGCAAGGGCCTCTCCGGCGGCCGCGTCGTCGTCCGCCCGGACCGGGGTGCCGAGCACCTCGCCGAGTACTCGACCATCGCGGGCAACACCATCGGCTACGGCGCGACGGGCGGCGAGCTCTTCCTCCGCGGCCGCACCGGCGAACGCTTCTGCGTCCGCAACTCCGGCGCGCTGGTCGTCTCGGAGGGCGTGGGCGACCACGGCTGCGAGTACATGACCGGCGGCACGGCCGTCGTCCTCGGCGAGACGGGCCGCAACTTCGCGGCCGGCATGTCCGGTGGCGTCGCCTACGTCGTCGACCTCGACCGGGACAACGTCAACTCCGGCAACCTGGGCGCGATCGAGGCCCCGTCGGACGCCGACAAGACCTGGCTGCACGACGTCGTGCGCCGTCACTTCGAGGAGACCGGTTCCACGGTCGCCGAGAAGCTCCTCGCCGACTGGGACGCCGCGGCGGCCCGGTTCAGCAAGATCATCCCCACCACGTACAAGGCCGTGCTCGCCGCCAAGGACGCCGCTGAGCTCGCCGGTCTCTCCGAGACCGAGACCACCGAGAAGATGATGGAGGCTGCGTCCCATGGCTGACCCCAAGGGCTTCCTGACCACCGGGCGCGAAGTCGCCCAGACCCGGCCGGTGGGCGAGCGCGTCAGGGACTGGAACGAGGTCTACGTTCCCGGCTCCCTGCTCCCGATCATCAGCAAGCAGGCCGGACGCTGCATGGACTGCGGCATCCCCTTCTGCCACAACGGCTGCCCCCTCGGGAACCTGATCCCCGAGTGGAACGACTACGCCTACCGCGAGGACTGGGCGGCGGCGTCGGAGCGGCTGCACGCCACGAACAACTTCCCGGAGTTCACCGGCCGCCTGTGCCCGGCTCCGTGCGAGTCCGCGTGCGTGCTCGGCATCAACCAGCCGGCCGTCACCATCAAGAACGTCGAAGTCTCCATCATCGACAAGGCGTGGGACGCCAACGACGTCACGCCGCAGGCGCCCGACCGCCTCTCCGGCAAGACCGTCGCCGTCATCGGCTCCGGTCCGGCCGGTCTGGCCGCCGCCCAGCAGCTGACCCGGGCCGGTCACACCGTCGCCGTCTACGAGCGCGCGGACCGCATCGGCGGCCTCCTGCGCTACGGCATCCCCGAGTTCAAGATGGAGAAGCGGCACATCAACCGCCGCATCGAGCAGATGCGCGCGGAGGGCACCAAGTTCCGCACCGGTGTCGAGATCGGCCGCGACATGCCCGCGACGGCGCTCCGCAACCGGTACGACGCGGTCGTCATCGCCGCCGGCGCCACCACCGCCCGCGACCTGCCCGTCCCGGGCCGCGAGCTGGCCGGCATCCACCAGGCGATGGAGTACCTGCCGCTCGCCAACAAGGTCGTCGAGGGCGACTTCGTGGCCCCGCCGATCACCGCCGAGGGCAAGCACGTCGTGGTCATCGGCGGCGGCGACACCGGCGCCGACTGCGTCGGCACGGCCCACCGCCAGGGCGCGGCCTCGGTCACGCAGCTGGAGATCATGCCCAAGCCGGGCGAGGAGCGGAACCCGGGCCAGCCCTGGCCGACCTTCCCCATGCTCTACAAGGTCACCTCGGCGCACGAGGAGGGCGGCGAGCGGGTCTACTCCGTCTCCACCACCCACTTCGAGGGCGACGAGGACGGCAACGTCCAGTTCCTCCACCTCATCGAGGTCGAGTTCGTCGACGGCAGGCTGACCCAGAAGCCGGGCACGGAGCGGAAGATCCCCGCCCAGCTGGTCACCCTCGCCATGGGCTTCACCGGCACCGACGTGGAGAACGGCCTGGTCGCCCAGTTTGGTCTGGACCTCGACGAGCGGGGTAACATCGCCCGTGACGCGGACTTCGCCACCAACGTCGATGGCGTCTTCGTCGCCGGCGACGCCGGCCGCGGCCAGTCCCTCATCGTCTGGGCCATCGCCGAGGGCCGCTCCGCCGCCCGCGGAGTCGACCGCTTCCTGACCGGAGCCAGCTCCCTGCCGGCCCCGATCCGCCCGACGGACCGCTCCCTCGTGGTCTGATCCCGCCGGATCACCCCCAAGACGTCCCGTACAACGACGTACGGAACTGAGCGCGGCGCCCCCCGAATGTCCCCGACCGGACGACTGGGAGGGCGCCGATGCGCGTCCCCGCCCCCTCAGCCCACCGGCCCGGGGAAGATCCACGTGACCAGCGAGGCCGCCGACACCGCCACCACCCCGACCAGTCCCATCCACCGCGCCCAGCCGGTCGTCCGCCGGACCTTCGCGGCCCGGGCACGCTCGTAGCGCAGCAGGTGCTCCGCGCCCGAGGGGAGCGTCCGTCCCGGCCGTTCGTGCACGGCCGTCACCATCAGCCAGGACGCCAGCAGGAGCAGCAGGAACGCCCCCGCAAGCAGCCCGATGACCCACCAGCGCGGACCGGTGGTCATCCGGCTCAGGTTCTCCTGGCCCTTCAGCACGAAGACCACCGTCAGCAGCCCGGTGAGCGTGGCGAGGAAGTTCCGGTACCCCTCCGCCTGCTGGAGGGCCGCCCGCAGCTGCTCCGGCGGCCGCGCCATGGCCAGCACCCGCTCGTCGGCGTCCCGCAGCTCCGCGGGCGTGAACTCGTTCACCGCGTCAGTCCCCCCGGCGGCAGCGCGATCCAGAACGACGCCCCGCACCCCTGCTCCACCCCGGCCGGCCGGTCCGCGTGCCGGGACCCGCACGCGCACCGCGCGTACTTCGGGGCCCCGTCGTCGAACACCCGTCGTCCCGCCCCGCCGGGTCCCTTGGTCACGTACTGCACGTCCTCCCAGAGCCGCGCCGTCACACACCGGCACTCGGGGCACTCGCCGGTGGCCACCACTCCGCCGGCCGCCCTGACCTCCCAGAGGAAGGCGGCGACGGGCGCGGTCAGCGGCCGGTCCGTGACGCGGTAGGGAACGGTCGGGCTCATGGGTGCGGGCCTCCTGCCGTCGCGGCGAAGAACGGGAGCGAGCGGTCGGGCGGACCGCCCGGGCCGGTCCGGAGCACGCTTCCCGCCCGCGGCCATGATCCCAGAACGGCGCCGGCCCACAAGGGCAGTTGGGGTGAAGCAGGTCAGCCGGTGGTGGTCGTCGGCCAGGCCGCCGCGCTGCTGAGGGCGGCGGCGGAGAGGCGGCGGGCGCGGGGTCGACGAGCTGTGCGTCGACGAGCTGTGCTTCGAAGATCATCGAGAACGTCACGGGGAGCCCCTCCCGGAACGGTCAGGACGATGTGCCTCACCGAAATACTTCCAGCAGGCACAAAGAGAGGAGGGGAGGCCCGTAGACTTCCCCCGTGGTGGACGACGAGACCGTGCCGGACCTACCCGCGACCAGCTGGGCGGTGCTCGGACTGCTGTCGCCGCCGTCCGCACCTGGGCCCGCACCACGCCGCTCGACCCCCCGGTCCTGAAGCACGGACCGATGCTGCGGCTCTGGCTCGGCCACCTCGTCGAACCCGACCGGATGCGGGAGATCCTCACCGGACACCGGGAGTACGCCGAGACCATGCGCCTGCGCGCCGAGGCCGACGTGGCGGACGCGGCCGCCGACGAGGCACGGGCCTACCCGCGGCTCCCCCTGACCTGGGCGGAGCGGTACCACGCGGCCGAACGCGATCTGGCCGACGCCATGCTCGCGGACATCGAGGAAGGGGAGGGGAAGCGCCCATGGCGATGAGCCTGCGGAAGGTCGAGGAGACCGCGCCCGCACTCGTGAACCTGTACAAGTCGGCGGGCGACTCGGTCCGCCGGCACGGCATGAGCGGACAGCGGGTCGCCGTCTACCTGGTCGTGGACTACTCGGGGTCGATGAAGCCCTACTACGCGGACGGCAGCGTGCAGGCGCTGGCGGACCGGGTGCTGGGGCTGGCGGCGCACTTCGACGACGACGGACGGGTGCCGGTGGTGTTCTTCTCGACGGACATCGACGCGGAGACGGACATCCGGCTGGACGACCACGCCGGGCGGATCGACCGGATCGTGGCGGGCCTGGGGCACATGGGCAAGACGAGCTACCACCTCGCGATGGACGCCGTCATCGACCACTACCTGGACAGCGGCGCGACCGCCCCCGCCCTCGTCGTCTTCCAGACCGACGGCGGTCCGATCAACAAGCCGGCGGCGGAGCGCTACGTGTGCAAGGCGGCCCGGCTGCCGCTCTTCTGGCAGTTCATCGGCTTCGGCGACCCGGGGAGCCGCCAGTTCGAGTTCCTGCGGAAGCTCGACGAGCTGGACGTGCCGGGGAAGCGCCCGGTCGACAACGCGGGGTTCTTCCACGCCGGCCAGGACCCGAGCCGGGTGCCGGACGCGGAGCTGTACGACCGGATCGTCGCCGAGTTCCCGGCGTGGCTCGCCGCGGCCCGGGCCCAGGGCATCGTCCGGTCCTGACGGAGCGGCCGGGCGCGGCCCGGCCCTCCCGCCGCGCCCTCCCCGTCGGGGCCGACAACCGGCCACCGGACAAGGGGCGGTGGCCCGCAATGCGGTGGCCTCCGGACGCATGCCGGGCGGATCATGGCGGCATGAGTTCTCTCGTACGCCACGTGACCATCGACTGCGCCGACGCCTACGCCCTCGCGACCTTCTGGGCCGAGGTCCTGGACGCGAAGCTCGCCGAGGACGACTTCCCCGGCGACCCGGAGGCGACCGTCGTGTCGCCCGGCGCCTCCCTCCTCTTCATCCAGGTCCCCGAGGCCAAGGCCGTGAAGAACCGCGTCCACCTCGACCTCCAGCCCCAGGACCGCACCCGTGACGAGGAGGTCGACCGCCTCCTCGCCCTCGGCGCCACCCTCCTCGACGACCGCCGCAACGCCGACGGCACCGGCTGGGCCACCCTCGGCGACCCCGAGGGCAACGAGTTCTGCGTCGAGCGCAGCAGGGCGGAGCGCGACGCGACCGCGTGACCGCCCGCGCCGGCGCTCCGTCGTGACCGCCGCGCCGCCCGAGCAGCCCGGCCGGCCCGGGCCGCCGCACTGTCGAGCCACCCGCGCCTTCGCGTCCGCCCGCGCGCCCGCGTCCGGCGCGGACCCGCCGGGCGTCCGGAGTAATCCGGACAGTAGCTGTCGGGTATCCGGTGTTTCCTGGACGGATGGGAGACACCGGAGACACCTGGGCGGCCTTCGAGGCCGCCGAGCCCGACTTCGCCGCCGTCGTGCGGGAGCGGTTCGGACAGCACACGCACCACGCCCTGGCCACCGTGCGGAAGGACGGCTCGCCGCGGCTCAGCGGCATCGAGGCGGACTTCCGCTTCGGCGAGCTGTGGTTCGGCATGATGCCGAACTCGCGGAAGGCGCTGGACCTGCGGCGGGACGCCCGGTTCGCGCTGATGGCCAACCCCGGGGCGGGCACCGGCATGGGAGGCGGCGACGTCCGGGTCTCCGGCCGGGCGGTCGAGGTGACCGACCCGGAGACGGTCGCACGGTACGCCGAGGAGGCGGGCGCGCCGCAGCCGTTCCACCTCTTCCGGGCGGAGCCGGCCGAGGTCGTGCGGACCTGGGTGGAGGGCGACGAGATCGTCTTCCGGACGTGGTCCCCCGGCCGGCCGGCGCGGACGCTGCGCCGCGGCAACGACGACAGCCCGCCGCGGCAGGACCCCTGAGGGCCCCTGCCCCCGGGCCTGGGCACGGCCCCTGGCCCAGGCCGTGGCCGCGCCCCCTCGGCCCAGGCCCTGGCGGCGGACCCCTGGCCCAGGCCGTGGTCCCGGGCCCTTCGCGGCCGGCGCCGCGGCCCGGGGTTCAGTCCTCCGCGGCCAGGACGAGGGCCCGGCAGTGGTCGGGGGTGCCCCAGGCGTCGCGGAGGGGGCGGGCCTTGCGGAGCCAGAGGGCGAGGGGGAGTTCGTCGGTGTAGCCGACGGCGCCGTGGATCTGGAGGGCGGTGCGGGCGGCGGCGTAGGCGGCCTCGCCGGTGGCGACCTTGGCGGCGGCGACGTCGGCGTCGGTGAGCGTGAGGGCGGCGCCGAAGAGGAGTGGGCGGGCGAACTCCAGGCCCAGCAGCGTGTCGGCGAGCCGGTGCTTGACCGCCTGGAAGGCGCCGACGGGGGTGCCGAACTGGCTGCGGCGGCGGGCGTGGGCGACGGTGGCGTCGAGGAGGGCGAGGCCGACGCCGAGGGACTGGGCGGCGGTCGCGAGCATGGCCCACCGGCGGGCGTGCGCGGCCGCCGCGGCCACGGTGGGTCCGGCGGCGAGGAGTTCGCCGCCGGGGGCGGGGCGGGCGAGGCGGCGGGCGGGGTCGGCGGAGACGCGGACGGGCCCGTGCCCGGGCGTCCGCCACAGCCGGTCGCCGCGGACGACGAGGACGGCGTCGGCCCGGTCGGCGTCGAGCGCCCGCGGTACGGGGGGCCGGCCGGCGGGATCGGGGGACTCGGCGAGCGCCAGGGTGGCCGCGGTGGCGCCGGAGGCGAGGGCGGGGAGCAGGCGCTTCGCGGGGTCCTCGTCGCCGAGGCGGGCGAGCTCGGTCAGCAGGGCGGCGGCCGCGACGGTCTCGACCGCGGGGCCGGGCACCGCGTGGCGGCCCAGCGCGACGAAGGCGTGGGCGAGTTCCACGGGCAGGGGGCCGAGTCCGTCGTACCCCTCGGGGGCGGCGAGCGCGAAGACGCCCGCCTCGGCGAGCCGCCCCCACACGGCCCGGCCCGGCGCGGGGTCGCCGGCGGCCCAGGCGCGGGCGGCCGCCGGGGTGTCCGCGGCGGTGAGCATGGCGTCCAGGGAACCGGCGAAGGCGCGCTGTTCGGCGGTGGGCAGGAAGCTCATCAGCGGCGGCCCTTCGGGAGGCCGAGCAGCCGCTCGGCGATGATGTCGCGCTGGATCTCGTTGGTGCCCGCGTAGAGGGGGCCGGCGAGGGAGAAGACGTGTCCCTCGGCCCAGTCGGTGTCCGCCAGCTCGCCGTCGGCGCCGAGGAGGTCGAGCGCGGTCTCGTGCAGGGCGAGGTCGTACTCCGACCAGAAGACCTTGTTGAGGCTGGACTCGGCCCCCGAGGGCGTGCCGGCGGCGAGGCGGGCCGCGGCGCCGGCCGTGAAGAGGCGGTAGGCGCGGGCCCCGATGACCGCGTCCGCCACCCGGTCGCGCAGCGCGGTGTCCCCGGGGTCGCCCTCCCTCCGCCAGAGCCGTACGAGCCGGTCGGCGGCGGCGAGGAACCGGCCGGGGGAGCGGAGCATCAGGCCGCGTTCGTTGCCGGTGGTGGACATGGCGATCCGCCAGCCCTGGCCCGGCTCGCCGATCACGTCCTCGTCGGGGACGAAGACCTCGTCGAGGAAGAGCTCGGCGAAGGCGGGCTTGCCGTCGAGGCGGGCGATCGGCCGGACGGTCACGCCGGGCGCGCGCAGGTCGAACATGAGGTAGGTGAGGCCGCGGTGGGGCCGGTCGGCGGCCGGGTCGCTGCGGAAGATGCCGAAGGCGCGGTCGGCGAAGGCGGCCCGGGAGGACCAGGTCTTCTGCCCGGAGAGCAGCCAGCCGCCGTCCGTCCGGACGGCCCGGGAGGTGAGGGAGGCCAGGTCGGAGCCGGCCTCGGGCTCGGACCACGCCTGGGCCCAGATCGTCGCGCCGGTCGCCATCGACGGCAGGACGCGGGCCCGCTGCTCCTCGGTGCCGTGGTCGAAGAGGGTGGGGGCGAGGAGCTGGATGCCGTTCTGCGAGACCCGGCCGGGGGCGCCGGCCGCCCAGTACTCCTCCTCGAAGACCAGCCAGCGGGCGAGGTCGACGCCCCGGCCGCCGTACGGCTCGGGCCAGGAGACCACCGACCAGCGGTCGGCGGCGAGTTCGGCCTCCCAGGCCCGGTGGGCGGCGAAACCCCGCTCGGTCTCCAGGGAGGGCAGCGGCGCCGGGGGGACGTGGGCGCGCAGCCAGGCGCGCGCCTCCGCCCGGAAGGCCTCCTCGGTCCGTGTGTACGAGAGATCCATCGGTCACCCCGCCCTCACCCGTTCCCTAACAAGTGTTTGGTAGGTTAACGTACGGCCATGAGCAGCGTCGAGGAGTTCCGGGCCGCGGCACGGGGCTGGCTGAGGACCCACCTCAGCGGCTCCTTCGCCGACCTCAAGGGCCGCGGCGGACCCGGCCGCGAACACGAGGCCTTCGCCGAACGCCTCGCCTGGGAAAGGCACATGGCCGCCCACGGCTGGACCTGCGTCGGCTGGCCGAAGGAGTACGGCGGCCGCGGCGCGAGCATCGAGGAGCAGATCGCCTTCCACGAGGAGTACGCCCTCGCCGACGCCCCCGCCCGCGTCAACCACATCGGCGAACAGCTCCTCGGCCCCACCCTCATCGACCACGGCACCGAGGAGCAGAAGGCCCGCTTCCTCCCCCCGATCCGCGCCGTGGAGGAGCTCTGGTGCCAGGGCTACAGCGAACCCGGCGCCGGCTCCGACCTCGCCGCCGTGCGCACCCGCGCCGCCCTCCGGGGCGACCGCTGGGTCGTGGACGGCCAGAAGATCTGGACCTCCCTCGCCCACGAGTCCCAGTGGTGCTTCGTCCTCGCCCGGACCGAGCCGGGCTCCCGGCGCCACGCCGGGCTCTCCTACCTCCTCGTCCCGCTCGACGGCCCCGGCGTCGACGTCCGGCCCATCGTCCAGCTCACCGGCACCAGCGAGTTCAACGAGGTCTTCTTCGACGGCGCCACGACGGACGCCACCCACGTCGTCGGCGCGCCCGGCGACGGCTGGCGGATCGCCATGGCCACCCTCGGCTACGAGCGGGGCGTCTCCACCCTCGGACAGCAGGTCGGCTTCCGCCGCGAACTCCAGGCCCTCGTCGCCCTCGCCCGCGGCAACGGCGCCGCCGCCGACCCCGACATCCGCGACCGGCTCACCCGCGCCTGGACCGGCCTCGAAGCCATGCGCGCGGGCGCCCTGCGCGGCACCGACCCCTCCGCCGCCAAGCTCTACTGGTCCCACTGGCACCGCGACCTCGGCGAACTCGCCCTGGACGTGTGCGGCCCCGCCGGCACCCTCGCCGCCGGAGCACCCTACGAACTCGACGACTGGCAGCGGCTGTTCCTCTTCTCCCGCGCCGACACCGTCTACGCCGGGTCCAGCGAGATCCAGCGGAACATCATCGCCGAGCGGGTGCTCGGCCTCCCGAAGGAGCCGCGCCCATGACCCGTACCCCGCCGCCGCCGTACGTCCCCGGCCACGGCCTCCTCGCCGGCCGCACGGCCGTCGTCACCGCCGCCGCCGGGGCCGGCATCGGCGGCGCCACCGCCCGCCGCTTCCTGGAGGAGGGCGCCCGCGTCCTCGTCAGCGACGCCCACACCCGCCGCCTCGAGGAGACCGCGACCGCCCTCGCCGCCGAGTTCGGCGCCGACGCCGTCGCCTCCCAGCCGTGCGACGTCACCGACGAGGGCCAGGTCCAGGAGCTGTACGACACCGCCGAGCGGCTCCACGGCCGCCTCGACGTCGTCGTCAACAACGCCGGCCTCGGCGGCACCGCCGCCCTCGCCGACATGACCGACGACCAGTGGGACCGCGTCCTCGACGTCACCCTGGGCGGCACCTTCCGCTGCACCCGGGCCGCCCTGCGCCGCTTCCGGGACGCCGGCACCGGCGGCGTCGTCGTCAACAACGCCTCCGTCGTCGGCTGGCGCGCCCAGGCCGGACAGGCCCACTACGCCGCCGCCAAGGCCGGCGTCATGGCCCTCACCCGCTGCGCCGCCGTCGAGGCCGCCGCCTACGGCGTCCGCGTCAACGCCGTCTCGCCGTCCCTCGCCATGCACCCCCACCTCGCCAAGGTCACCACCACCGAACTCCTCGACGAACTCACCGCCCGCGAGGCCTTCGGCCGGTACGCCGAACCCTGGGAGATCGCCAACGTCATCGTCTTCCTCGCCGGCGACTACTCCTCCTACATGACCGGCGAGACGGTGTCGGTCAGCAGCCGGCACCCGTAGCACCAGAATGGACGCGTGCCGAAGAATCCCCAGACCGCCAGCCCGAAGAAGACCCAGGTGAGCGCCGCGCCCGAGCGGCGCCGTGAACTCCTCGACACGGCGGCCGAGGTGTTCGCCGCCCAGGGGTACAACGCCACCACCGTCCGCAAGATCGCGGACGCCGCCGGCATGCTCGCCGGCAGCCTCTACTACCACTTCGACTCCAAGGAGTCGATGCTCGACGAGATCCTCTCCACCTTCCTGAACGAGCTGTGGGAGGGGTACGACGCCGTCCTCGACGCCGGCCTCGGCCCCCGCGAGACCATCGAGGCCCTCGTCACCGAGTCCTTCCGCGAGATCGACCGGCACCGCGCCGCCGTCGCCATCTACCAGAAGGAGTCCCGGCACCTCGCCGACCAGCCCCGCTTCCACTACCTCGCCGACTCGCAGCGCAAGTTCGAGAGGGCCTGGCTGGGCACCCTGGAGCGCGGGGTCGCCGCCGGCGTCTTCCGCGCCGACCTCGACGTCCGCCTCACCTACCGCTTCGTCCGCGACACCGTCTGGGTCGCCGCGTCCTGGTACCGGCCCGGCGGACTGCACCGCCCCGAGGAGATCGCCCGCCAGTACCTGTCGATGGTCCTGGACGGGATCGCCGTACGTCCCACCTGACCGACCGGAGGAGTCGCCATGCCCGAGGCCTACATCGTCGAAGCGGTCCGCACGCCCGTGGGCCGCCGAGGGGGCGGCCTCGCGGCCGTCCACCCGGCGGACCTCGGCGCCCACGTCCTGGCGGCCCTCGTCGCCCGCGCCGCCATCGACCCGGCCGCCGTCGACGACGTCGTCCTCGGCTGTCTCGACACCGTCGGACCGCAGGCCGGCGACATCGCGCGCACGGCCTGGCTGGCCGCCGGCCTGCCCGAGGAGGTCCCCGGCGTCACCGTCGACCGCCAGTGCGGCTCCTCCCAGCAGGCCGTCCACTTCGCCGCCCAGGCGGTCATGTCCGGCACCCAGGACCTGGTCGTCGCCGGCGGCGTGCAGAACATGTCCATGATCCCCATCGCCTTCGCCTCCCGGCAGGCCGCCGAACCCCTCGGGCTCACCGGCGGCCCCTTCCACGGCAGCGAGGGCTGGCGGGCCCGGTACGGCGACGCGCCGGTCAACCAGTTCCACGGCGCCGAGCTGATCGCCGAGAAGTGGCGGATCACCCGGAGCGACCAGGAGGAGTTCGCCCTCCGCTCGCACCGGCGCGCGCTCCGCGCGATCGACGAGGGCCGCTTCACCCGCGAGACCACGGCCTTCGGCCACGTCGCCGTCGACGAGGGGCCGCGCCGCGACACCAGCGCGGAGAAGATGGCCGGGCTCCGGCCGGTCGTCGAGGGCGGCACCATCACCGCGGCCTGCTCCTCCCAGGTCTCCGACGGCGCCGCCGCCCTCCTCCTCGCGAGCGAGCGGGCCGTCCGCGAGCACGGGCTCACCCCCCGGGCCCGCGTCCACCACCTCTCCGCCCGCGGCGAGGACCCGATCCGGATGCTCTCCGCGCCGATACCCGCGACCGCCCACGCCCTGAAGAAGACCGGCCTGACCATCGACGACATCGACCTCGTCGAGATCAACGAGGCCTTCGCCCCCGTCGTCCTCGCCTGGCTCAAGGAGACCGGCGCCGACCCCTCCCGCGTCAACGTCAACGGCGGCGCGATCGCCCTCGGCCACCCCCTCGGCGCCACCGGCGCGAAGCTCATGACCACCCTCCTCCACGAACTGGAGCGCACCGGAGGCCGCTACGGCCTCCAGACCATGTGCGAGGGCGGCGGCCAGGCGAACGTGACGATCGTCGAACGGCTCTGAACGTCCCCGGGACGGCCTCGGGCGGGCCGGGAGCGGGAGCCGCCGTGTGAGGTGGCACACGTCGGCGCCGTCTGGGCTGGTCTGATCCGTCCGGGCATCGGCGGGCGGGGCGGGAAGGTCCTGAGGCGCACTATTGTTCCGGTAGAGACCTCCGGGACGCGTTTCGCGCGTTCCGGGAGAGACAGCCGGGGCCCGTATCGCGTGTTCCGGGTAGAGCAGCCGGGGCCCGTACCGCGCAGGTGCGGGCCCCGGCTGTGCCGCGAGCACCGGCCAGGAAGGCACGCATGACCCGCTCCGAGCGCCCCCACAAGCGCAGCCCCCGCAGCACCCAGGCGAAGTCCACGTCGCAGCCGAAGGGCTCCCGCGGCGGCCGCCGTCCCACGGCGCCCCCGCCGCCGAGCGAGTTCACGCCGCCGGAGACGGTGACGCCCGCGCTCCCCGCGGTGGACTCCTTCGCCGACCTCGACATGCCCGAGGGCCTGCTGCGGATCCTCGGCGAGCAGGGCGTCACGGAGCCGTTCCCGATCCAGGCGGCGACGCTGCCGAACTCGCTGGCCGGCCGTGACGTGCTCGGCCGGGGCCGCACCGGCTCCGGCAAGACCCTCGCCTTCGGCCTCGCGCTCCTCGCCCGCACCGCGGGCCGCCGCGCCGAGCCGACCGCGCCCCTCGCGCTGGTCCTGGTGCCCACCCGCGAGCTCGCCCAGCAGGTGACCGACGCCCTCACCCCGTACGCCGGGGCGCTGCGGCTGCGGATCACCACCGTCGTCGGCGGCATGTCGATCTCCCGCCAGTCGTCCGCCCTGCGCCGCGGCGCCGAGGTCCTCATCGCCACCCCCGGCCGGCTGCACGACCTCATCGAGCGCGGCGACTGCCGGCTCGACCAGGTCGCGATCACCGTCCTGGACGAGGCCGACCAGATGGCCGACATGGGCTTCCTGCCGCAGGTCACGAAGGTCCTCAAGCAGGTCGAGCCGGGCGGCCAGCGGCTGCTCTTCTCGGCGACCCTCGACCGGAACATCGACAAGCTGGTCAAGATGTTCCTGGACGACCCGGTCGTGCACTCCGTCGACCCGTCGGCCGGCGCCGTCACCACGATGGAGCACCACGTGCTGTACGTGGCCGACGAGACCGACAAGAAGGCCGTCACCCTGCGGATCGCGGCCCGCGACGGCCGCACCATCCTCTTCATGGACACCAAGCGGTCCGTGGACCGGCTGGTCAAGCGGCTCCTCGCCAACGGCGTGCGCGCCTCCGGCCTGCACGGCGGCCGCTCGCAGCCGCAGCGCAACCGGACCCTGGACCAGTTCAAGACCGGCCAGGTCACCACGCTCGTGGCGACCAACGTGGCGGCCCGCGGCATCCACGTCGACGACCTCGACATGGTCGTCAACGTCGACCCGCCGATCGACCACAAGGACTACCTGCACCGGGGCGGCCGCACGGCCCGCGCCGGCGAGTCCGGCAGCGTCTTCACCCTGGTCCTGCCGGAGCAGAAGCGCGACATGGGCCGGCTGATGTCCAACGCCGGCATCAGCCCGCGCACGGCGCAGATCAAGTCCAGCGACGAGCAGCTCGCCGAGCTCACCGGCGCGCGGGAGCCCTCGGGCGTCCCCGTCGTCATCGAGACCCCGCAGCCGACCCCGCCGCGCAAGCCGGCCGGGGGCGGGGGCAGCGGCGGATCCGGCGGCGGCCGTCGCCGCCGCGGCGGGTCCGGCGGCACGGCGACGGGCGCCGGGCGGACCTCGGGCTCCGGCACCGCCGGAGGCCGCGGGACCGGGGCCACGTCCGGCGGCGGGCGCGGTGCGTCCGGCGCGGGCCGCACGGCCACGGCCGGTTCGGGCCGCGGGACCGGTTCGGGCCGCGGTGCCGGCTCCGGTGCGGGAGCCGGGCGCGGTGCGGGTTCCGGCGGCGGCGCGGGCCGCGGCGGGCGTCAGGCGCCGGCCACCAGCCGTTCGCGGAGCGCGACCAGCTCGCGCAGCTCCAGGCCGAGGCCGACCGACACGTAGCGGAAGAGGCTCCCGTAGGAGGCGCGGACCTGGTCGAGGGCGGTGTCGAGGTACTCGGCCCGCACCTCCTGGAGCGGCACGATCAGCTCCGGGTTCCGCATCATCCCGCCCTGCCGCAGCCCCTCCCGCACTCGTGCGTCGTACGCGGCGCGGAAGGTGTTGGAGGCCAGGTAGTCCGCCCGGGCGGACGACTCGGGCACCCCGAGCAGGGTGAGCAGGAGCCAGCTCGTCCAGCCGGTGCGGTCCTTGCCCGAGGTGCAGTGGACGAGCAGCGGCCCCCGGCGTGGATCGGCCAGGTCCCGCAGGGTGGCCGCCAGCGCGGCCCGGTTCGCCGGTTCCGTGACGAAGGTGCGGTACACCTCGCGCATGAAGGCGGCGGCCCGCCCGCCGCCCAGCATCTCCTCCTGCCGGACCGGGTCCCGCGAGCCGATCGCGGCGAGCAGCTGCCCGAAGAGGCCGTGGTCGGTGACGGGCCGGGCGACCGGGACCGGTCCGGCCGGCAGCCGGTCGGCCCCGTCGTACCCGACCTCCAGCGGGATCCGCAGGTCGACCACGGTGCCGAGGCGGAGCCCGGCGAGGGTGGCGACGTCGGCGTCGGTGAGCTTGCCGAGGTGGTCGCCCCGGTAGGCGAGCCCGTGGCGCACGAGGGCTCCGTCGTAGGTGCGGTGGCCGCCGAGGTCGCGGACGTTGACCGCGCCCTGGAGCGGAACGGGGCGGACGCCGTCCGCCGCCCGGGGGCGGGCGAGGGCGGGCGGCGCGGCGCCGAGGACCAGCGCGGCGCCGGTGGCGGTGAGCAGGGCGCGTCGGGACAGGGGCATGGCTGGACTCCCTTTCGGACTGACGGACGTACGGGGCGCGTACGACTGACGGACTCGGGCGGCACAGCCGTGGGCGGACGGGCCCGCGGGGGATCAGGGGGTGTCGGGCACGGGCAGCGCGCGGAGCACGTCCGCGGCCTCGGACATGATCCGGGCGACCAGCTCCTCGCAGCTGGGGAGGTCCTCGATGACCCCGGCCACCTGCCCGGCGGCCATCACGCCGAGGTCGGCGCGGCCCTCGACCATGGAGGCACGCAGCAGCATCGGGGTGTTCGCGGCGAGCAGCACCTGGCTCCAGGAGAGGTCCTTGCCGTGGCGCAGGGCCAGGCCGTCGCGGATCATCGCGGGCCAGGAGAGCCCGGACAGCCGGCGGAAACCGGCCGCGTGGCGGACGGCCCGCGCCAGCCCCCCGATCCGCCCGGCCCGTTCGAGGGAGGCGACGAGTTCGGTGCGGAGCATCCGGTGCGGGAGCCCGTCGACGGCGGTGGTGACGGTGACGTCCCTGACGCCGGCCGCCAGGTAGCGGGCCTTGACCGCGTCCGGGACGGTCGAGTCGGAGGTGAGCAGGAAGCGGGTGCCCATGGCGACGCCGGCGGCGCCGTGGGCGAGGGCGGCGACCAGACCGCGCCCGTCGCGGAAGCCGCCCGCGGCGATCACGGGGACGTCCACGGCGTCGACGACCTGGGGGAGCAGCACGGTCGTCGCGACCTCGCCGGTGTGCCCGCCGCCCTCGCCGCCCTGGACGAGGACCGCGTCGGCCCCCCAGGCGGCGACCTTCTCGGCGTGCCGGCGGGCGCCGACGGAGGGGATGACGACGACCCCGGCGTCCTTGAGCTCGGCGATCAGGTCGCGGGAGGGGGCCAGGGCGAAGGAGGCGACCCGGACGCCCTCGTCGACGATGATCCGGACCCGCTCGCGGGCGTCCCCGGCGTCGGCCCGCAGGTTCACCCCGAAGGGGCGGTCGGTGCGGGACCTCACCTCGCGGACGGCGGCGCGCAGCTCGGCGGTGGTCATCGTGGCGGAGGCGAGGACGCCGAGCGCGCCGGCGTTCGCGGTGGCGGAGACGAGCCGGGGCCCGGCGACCCAGCCCATGCCGGTCTGCACGATCGGGTGGCGGACGCCGGTGAGCTCGGTCAGGGCGGTCCTCATCGGGGCGCGACCTCCCGGTCCCGCAGGCCCCGCGGGTCGAGGACCTCGCGGACGAGCCGCAGCTCCTCGGCGCCGGGCTCCCGGGTGGCCGGCACGTCGCCGTCGACCACGAGGTCGAAGCCGGTCGCGGCCCGCACCTCGTCGACGGTGACGCCCGGGTGGACCGAGGCGAGCCGCATCCGGTGGTCGGGGGTGTCGAAGTCGAAGACCCCGAGGTCGCTGACGACCCGGACGAGCCGGTGGTACGGGGCGTCCCCGGCACGGTCGTACCCGACGCCGCAGACCATGTCGACCCGCTCGACGAAGACCCGCCGGGAGTGCCGGGGGATCCAGTAGCTCACGGGGTTGTTGAGGGTGTTCACCGGGGCCCCGCGCACCCCGAGCAGCTGCCGCGAGGGGCGCTCCCAGTCGCCGACGCAGGAGATGTTCTGGTTGCCGTACCGGTCGATCTGGCTCGCGCCCATCATCACGTGCCGCCGCCCGCCGGTGACCAGGGCGAGGTGGCGCCGGTAGGGCAGCCAGCCCTCGGGGCGGCCGTCGGGGCCGACGAGCATCGCCTCCCCGTCGGTGAGCAGCAGGTCGGGGGAGAAGGTGCGCCGGGCGAGGCGGGCGCCGACGGACGGGACGAGGCCCATGGGGCTGGCCAGCACCTCGCCGGCGCCCCGCCACGCCTCGGCGCAGGCGACGACGCAGTACTCGGCGCGGGTGACGGGCGCGGCGGTCGGGCTGCTCACTGCTGCTGCTCCTTCTGCCAGGTCTGGACGGCGCGCTGGTAGTCCTCCTCGCTCGCGCCGCCGAGGAAGCGGGCGGCGAACTCGGGCCAGGGGGTGGTCGCGTAGAGCTTCTGGAAGACCTCGTCGCGGTCGTGGTCGGGGACGCAGGAGGTGAAGTGCGCCCCGTTCGGCGTCTCGACGACGCCGGTGACGCTGTGCCGGCTGACGAGGAGGGACTGCGGGACGGTGTCGGGGCCGAAGCCGTCCTCGACGAGCCGCTCGCAGGAGAGGTACGCGGTGTCGGCGGCCTCGCAGAACAGGTCGTCGAAGTACGGGTCGGGGCCCAGGTACTGGCCGTTGCCGAGCCGGTCGGCGCGGTTGACGTGGACCAGGGCCGCGTCCAGGCGCAGGGCGGGCACGGCGACGAACTCCTCGCCGTCCTCGTACGGCGAGGTGACCGTCCGCAGCCCGGGGTTGACCCGCATGACGTCGGAGCCGAGCCCGGCCCGGACGGGAAGGAAGGGCAGCCGGTGGGCGGCGGCCCGCAGTCCCCACATGAACATGGCCTCGTCGAGTTCGGTCAGCGCGAGGGTGCCGTTCTCGCGGGCGGCCCGGAAGTGCGGTTCGAGGGGGATCGAGTCGAGGGTCACGAAGGGGGCGACGAGCCGCCGGACGCGTCCGGCGGCGGCGAGCAGGCCCACGTCGGGGCCGCCGTAGGAGACCACCGTGAGATCGGTGACGTCGGACCGGAGCAGCGCTCTGACCAGGGCCATCGGCTTGCGGCGCGAGCCCCAGCCACCGATGCCGACGGTCATGCCGGAGCGCAGCCGTCCCACGACGTCCTCGGGGGTCATGGTCTTGTCGGTCACGGGGAGTCCTCCTTGCCGAAGGTGGCGCGGACCCGGTCGGCGACTCCGGCGAGATGGGCCTCGAAGGTGAAGCCCTGCTCGAAGCGGTAGCTGCGCCGCACGTCCACGGGGTCGATGCCGTTGATGGCGGCCTTGGCGAGCCGGACGAGCGTGCCGTCCTTCGCCGCGATCTCGCCCGCGAGCTCCTGGGCCGCCGCGAGGAGCCCCTCGCGCGGGACCACCCTCCACACCGACCCGTGGGCGTGCAGTTCGGCGGCGGTGACGGTGCGCGAGGTGTAGTACAGGGTGCGCATCAGGTGCTGGGGGACCAGCCGGGCGAGGTGGGTGGCGGCGCCCAGCGCGCCCCGGTCCAGCTCGGGCAGGCCGAAGACGGCGTCGTCGGCGGCGACGATCGCGTCCGCGTTGCCGACGAGGCCGATGCCGCCGCCGAGGCAGTGGCCGGCGACGGCCGCGACGACCGGCACCTCGCACTCGTACACCGCCGCGAAGGCTTCCGCGCAGCCGCTGTTGGCGCCGATCAGGGAGGTGGGGCCGGGGTCGCGCTGGAGCTCCTTGATGTCGACGCCCGCGTTGAAGCCGCGGCCCTCGGCGGTCAGGACGACGCAGCGGACGCCGGGGTCGCGGCCGGCGGCGCGGACGGCGTCGGCGAGCGCGTACCAGCCCGTGACCGGCAGGGCGTTGACGGGCGGGAAGTCGACGGTGACCAGGGCGACGCCCGGGCCCGTGCGGGAGGTGGAGACACCCATGGGCGAATCAGCTACCTTTCCACCAAACGTTTGTTAGGTAACCTCTTGAGGAGGAAGGTAGCAGCCGATGGAGCTGGACGGGAGGGTCGTGCTCGTCACCGGCGGAACCCGGGGCGTCGGCGCGGGCATCGCACGCGCCTTTCTGCGCGCCGGCGCGCGGGTCGCCGTCTGCGCCCGCAGACCTCCGGACACACCGGTCGAAGCGGCGGGCCGCACCGCCGACTTCCACCCGCTCGACCTGCGGGAACCCGCCGCCGTACGGGAGTTCCTCGCCACCACGCTCGCCGAGCGGTACGGGCGGCTCGACGTCCTCGTCAACAACGCGGGCGGCACCCCCTACCGCCTCCTCGGCGAGGGCGAGGCCGAACGGCACGCGCGGGTGGTCGAGCTGAACCTCACCGCGCCGCTCGCCGTCAGCCTCGCCGCCCGCCCGCTGCTGCGCGCCTCGCGCGGCGCGGTCGTCATGATCGGCAGCGTCAGCGGCACCCGGCCCTCGCCGGGCACCGCGGCCTACGGCGCGGCCAAGGCGGGACTGGAGAACCTCGCCCGTTCGATGGCCGTCGAATGGGCCCCCGAAGTGCGGGTCAACACCCTGGTCCTGGGCATGGTCAGGACCGAACTGTCCGCCCTGCACTACGGCGACGACGACGGGGTCGCCGCCGTCGCCCGGACCGTACCGCTGGGCCGGCTGGCCGCACCGGACGAGATCGGGGAGGCGGCCGTCTTCCTCGCCTCCGACCGGGCGGCCTACGTCTCGGGGGCCTCGCTGCTCGTGCACGGCGGCGGCGAGCGCCCCGCCTTCCTGGATGCCTCGACCGCCAACAAGGAGAGCTGACATGGGACTCTGCGACGGACGCGTGGTGATCGTGACGGGAGCCGGACGGGGGCTCGGGCGCGCCCACGCGCTCGCCTTCGCCGCCGAGGGCGCCCGGGTCGTCGTCAACGACCTCGGGGTCGGGCTCGACGGGCGCCCCGGGCCCGACAGCCCGGCGACGGCGGTCGTCGAGGAGATCAGGTCCGCGGGCGGCGAGGCCGTCGCCCACGGCGGCGACATCGCCTCCACCGAGGGCGCCGCCTCGCTGGTCGCCGCCGCCCTCGACGCGTACGGACGGCTCGACACCCTCGTCAGCAACGCCGGGTTCCTGCGCGACCGGATGCTCGTCAACCTCGACGAGAAGGACTGGGACGCCGTCATGCGCGTCCACGCCAAGGGGCACTTCCTGCCGCTGCGGCACGCCGCCGCGCACTGGCGGGCCGAGGCGAAGGCCGGGCGGACGCCCCGGGCGCGGGTCGTCCACACCACCTCGGGGGCCGGCCTCCTCGGCAGCGTCGGGCAGGGCAACTACGCCGCCGCCAAGGCCGCGATCGTCGGTCTCACCCTCGTCGCGGCGGCCGAGCTGGCCCGGTACGGGGTCCAGGTGAACGCGATCGCGCCGGCGGCCAGGACGCGGATGACCGAGCGGGTCTTCGACGGCCTGGACGCCCTGCCCGAGGACGTCTCGCCGCTGGTCGTGTGGCTGGGCTCGGCCGGGTCCGAGGGGGTCACGGGCCGGGTCTTCGAGGCCGAGGGCGGCCGGCTCACCGTGATGGAGGGCTGGCGGCCGGGTCCGACGGAGGACAAGGGCGGGCGCAGGACCCCGGCGGAGGCGGGGGAGGCCGCCCGCAGACTCCTCGCCGAGGCGGAGCCGCCGCGGCCGGTGTACGGGGCCTAGGTCGTCTCTTCCGGATCCTGCCGGTCAAGCCCGTGTCGTCCGGTGCCGTGCATCGCGAGGCGGAGAGGCTGCCGCGTACGGGACGTACTGGGGTGCCTCGACGACGCGGCCAGATGCGGTGCCGGGCGGCACGGGTCGGGCAAGATCCGGAAGAGACGGCCCAGGGGGCGTCGTGCGGGGCTCGCGGGTGTCCCGGCCTGATCGGCAAGGCGCCCCCTGGCCACCCGGGACGCCCGGCCCGGCGGGCGGTGTTCCCTTCCGGGCGCGGCCCAGGTGGCGAGGCGCCGGGTCGCGGCGCGCCGGCGCTCCGTCGCGCCGGTGAGGAGCCGGGTGACCGTCGCCGGCTCCTCGGTGGTGAACTCCTCGTAGAGCTCGTGCACCTCGCGGGCCCAGTCGTCGAAGAGCGGGGCCGGCTCGGCGAGCTTCTCGGGGCGGGGCTCGACGAGCACCCGGCGCTTGTCGGTCGGGTGCTTCACGCGGCGGACGAAGCCCTTGCGTTCGATGCGGTCGACCAGCCCGGTGACGGGGGCGGGGGCGAGGCCCGAGCGTTCGGCGAGCTCCTTGGCGGTGCGCGGGCCGTGCCGTTCGAGCAGGTCGAGCGTCCTGGTCTCGGTGGCGCCCAGGTCCTGCCGGGCCGCGATCGCCGGGTGGAAGGCGACGGAGGCGGCGCTGGAGTCCCGGCCTGCGGCCGTGAGGGCCTCCGCCTCCCCGTACCTCCGTCACCGAGACGCCCTGAGCACCCTCCGCACCGGCAGGGCAGGATGGACCGCACACCGGGGAGGGGAGCGGCATGGAGCCGGCACGGCGACAGGACGGGCAGCGGGCGGACGGGCAGCACACGCACGCGCCGACGGCCGACGGGGAGCGGACGGGCCCGCCGACGGCCGACGGGGACCACGACGCACTCGCCACCTTCGTCGTCGGATGGGACTGGATCGGCCTCAACCGGGCCCTCCCCGACGACCTGCTGATCCGCCTGCTCGCCCTGGACGCGGGGATCCCCGCCCCGAGGGACCTGCCGCCGGCCGTCGTCGAGGCCGCCGTCGGCCACCCGAACCGGGGCGTGCGGGACGCGCTGTCCGAGGCCCGGACGGTGCTCACCGCCGCCCAGTGGGAACGCCACCTGGCCGCCGAACCCTCGGGGGCCCGGCGGGCGCTCTTCGTCAGGGACGCGGCCCGCGCCCGCGCCCCGCTCGCCCCCACGACCCGCGAGCGGCTCGCCGCCGACCCCTCGCCGCAGGTCCGCGCCGCCGCCGCCGGCCTCCCCGACCTCCCCGGCACACTGCTCAGGGCCCTGGCCGGGGACGCCTCGCCCGCCGTACGGGCCGCGGCCTGCGGGCCCGCCTGGCCGCACCTCGGCCCCGCCGCGCGGGCCGCCCTGCTCGCCGACGCCGACGCCGGGGTCCGCACCGCGGCCCTGATCCGGCGCCACCGCGACGAACCCCTCGACGAGGACGGCCACACGGCCCTCGGCGGCACCGGCTTCCAGGGCCTGGAGGAATGCCGCCTCGCCCCCGCGCTCGCCCTCGCTCTCGCCGCGCACGCCGACCCGGCGGTGCGGCGGCGGATCGCCGGCCACCCCGACCTGCCCCCGGCCGGCGTCGCCCGGCTCGCCGAGGACGCCGACGAGACCGTACGGCGGGAGGTCGCCCTCCGCGCCGACCTCACCGAGGAGGAACGGGCCGCCGTCCGCGTCACCGTGGACACCGCGACCCTGCGCTACGCCGTGCCCTGGGTGACGGCCCTGCACGACGACCCCGAGGCCATGCGCCGGCTCGCCGCCTCCGGCCACCCGTACATCCGCAGCAGCGTCGCCCGGGCCCGCCGGCTGCCCCCGGACGTGGCGGCGCTCCTCGCCCGCGACGAGGACGACGTCGTGCGGCTGTTCCTCGCCGAGTCCTGCGACGACGCCCCCGCCGACATGCTCCTGGAGGTCTGGCACTGGTGGACCGGCAGCTTCTCCAGCCCCGGACGGCCCCGCAGCCACCCCGCCTTCCCGCGCGCCGGGCTCCTGCGGTTCGCCGCCGACCCCAACCCGCGCCTGCGGCGCCTCGCCCTCGACGACCCCGACTCCACCCCGGAGCTGGTCGAGGAGCTCGCCGCCGACCCGGCCGCCGAGGTCCGCCAGGACGCGGCCAAGGACCCCAGGCTCTCCCCGGCGGCCGCCACCCGGCTGCTCGACGACCCCGACAGCTCCGTACGGGCCCTCGCCGCCCGCCACCCCGCCCTGCCGTGGGACGCGCTGCTCCCGCTGCTGCTCGACCGGACCACCGTGCGGGACGCCGTCCTGAACCCGTCCCTGCCCGGGCCCGCCATGCTGCGGATCGTCGAGGCGGTCGAGGCCCGGGTCGCCGTCGTGCTCGGCACGGCGCGGGGCGACTGAGCGGGCCGGTCAGCCGCGCCGGGGCGTCGTCCACTCCAGTCGGGTCCTGACCCGGGCGTCGTGGACGTGCTCCAGCGCGGCGAGGGCCGTCTCCCGGGCCGGGCCGTCGGAGGCGCCGTCCGCGAGGATCGAGGCGAGGGCGTCGGGGGGGGGGGGGGGGGGGGGGGGGGGGGGGGGGGGGGGGGGGGGGGGGGGGGGGGGGGGGGGGGGGGGGGGGGGGGGGGGGGGGGGGGG
>NZ_JBVJMN010000047.1:0-70079 GCF_055584185.1 Streptomyces sp. NPDC104202
CCGTCCGGGGGTTTTTTGTCCTTTCGTCCCGGGAGGGATTGTCTGTATTTCACCCCTCTCTCCCCCCCCCCCCCCCCCCATCCCCCCCCCCCCTCCCCCCCTTCCCCCCCCCCCCCCGCCGAGCGTCGCCGTCGTCCTCGACGGGAAGGGCGGACAGGGGACCTGTACACGGGCGATCCGCGGTGCGCACGTCCAGCGTGCCACTGCCATGGGCGAGTTCGGGCGTGCCACATGCACCGGCGCACTACCCCCCGTCGACCCCGAGGTGTCAAGCGAACGCCCACGATGTCAGCCGTCGTGAGCGCCGACGCCCGAGAGCCCGGACGGTGCCCGGTCCCAGGCGGGGATGCGATACGGCGGGATCCTTGTGCGGGGAGAGGTCCGGGGACGCTCTCCGGTGTGCGTCAGAGGTCGCACGTGGCGCCCATCCTGCACGCAACGCACATTGATCGTGCGTCCTTCTTGCGTCTCGCGCGCCGCTGACCCGTGGTGTTCCTCATCTGTCGTGGCCCTGCGTCTTTGCGGTCACCCACCACGTGGAGTGCGTCGCGATCCTGGAGCCCGCCGAGCAGCGCCGTATGCCACGCGACCCCCCGGGCATGCCCGGGGGGTCGCGTGGTGCGGGGTGGGTGGGGTCAGGAGAGGGTGTAGGTGGTCATCTGGTGGATGGCGTTGTCGAGCGAGAGGACGCCGCCGCCGAGGAGTTCGGCGGTGCGGTTGACGCCGAGGTGGTCGAAGTTGAGGGAGACGACGTCGTCGACGCCGTCGGCGTCGAGGTCGGCGGTGAGGTAGGTGCGGCCGCCCATGAGGGTGGCGCCGCCGCGGCTGGACTGGAAGGCGCCGTCGTAGGTGAGCTGGGACGGGTCGTACGCGACGACTCCGGCCTCGGTGCCGCCGATGACGAGCCTGCGCCCGGCGGGGCCGGTGGCGAAGGAGGCGGTGCGGAGGCTGGCGATCACGGAGGCGCGGGTGTCCTGGCCGTCGGCCGGGTAGCCGTAGATCGAGCCGAAGCTGACCGAGTACAGCGCGTCGTTCGCGTCGTCGACGAAGAAGTTGCCGTGGGACCACGGGCTTCCGGTGACCGTCTGGCGCAGGAGCTTCCCGGTGCGGCCGTCGCGGATCTCGACGATGACCCTCGGGGAGGCGGTGCTCAGGTCGCCGGCGACCGTGGGGTCCGCCATGACGATCCAGGTGTTGACGACGGCGTGACCGTCGGCGTACGGGATGGCCGGCGAGGCGAAGACTCCGTGGTCGAGGACGGCGCCGTGCAGCTTGCCGTCCGCGGCCCGGGCGGGGGCCTTCGGGTCGGCGTTCCACTCCACCGCGCCGGTGGCGCCGTCGAGGGCGACGCCGCCGACGACGGCGTCGCCGTCCCAGAAGGCGTTCTCGGTGGTGTACTGCGTGTACACCCGGCCGTCGCCGACGGAGGTGTCGGAGAAGACCACGTCGGTCCGGTCGGTGGGCGCCGTGTACGTCCACAGCAGCCTGCCGCGGGCGTCGTAGGCGCGCAGGGCGTCGGTGGGGACGAGGATCTCGGCCTTGCCGTCGCCGTTCACGTCGGCGACGGTGACCGAGCGGACGAAGGCGCCGGCGCCGTCGATGGTGGTCAGGACGTCGCCGTCGGTGCCGTCGAGGACGACCGTGGCGGAGTCCGCGGCGACGACGACCTCGGGCTTCCCGTCGCCGTTGACGTCACCGGTCGCGACCGCGCGCACGGTGCCGGGCACGGTGGCCCGCCACAGCTGCTTCGGCTCGGCGCCCTTGACCAGGGACGGGCCGGACCAGGCCCAGACGCCGCGGGAGGTGCCGCCGGCGACGACGTCCGGTCGCTTGTCGCCGTCCAGGTCGACGCTCTGGGCGTGGTTCAGTTCGCCGCGCAGCGGGGTGACGCTCTTCTCCTTGCCGTTGCCCAGACGGTAGGAGTGGATGTTCTGGGACTGGTCGACGACGCGCACGTAGTCGGCGTCGCCGGCGCGGTAGACCTGGTGGGCCATCGGCGAGGCGTCGAGCCCCTCGTGGCGCCAGACGGCCTTGCCCTTGGCGTTGAAGGCGGTCAGCGAACCGTAGAGCATGCCGGAGACGTTCTTCGCCGTGCCCATGTCCCGGTCGTCCTGGGCCGAGGCGATCAGCTTTCCGCCGACGGCGTCCAGACGCCAGGTGCTGGGGCCGCTCTTGTCGTTGTCGGCCCCGCGCTTGGTGGTGGCGGACCACGCGACCTCGGAGCCGTCCTCACCCTCGAGGACGCGGATGGTGCTGGCGTTCACGGCGTAGGCCGAGTCGAGCGTGGACTCGCTGACCGCGTACTCGGAACCGGGGGCGGCCGCCGTGTCGCCCACCGTCATGGCGGTGGGCACCGCGTTGATCCGGGTGTTCAGGACGGTCCGTCCGCCCTCCGACAGGTCGTAGGAGACGAGCGCGTAGGAGACCGCGTCGTTGACGTCGGTCTGTTCCAGGGCGACGAGCCGTCCCCGCTCGGCGTCCAGGCGGAGCTGCCGGCCGTAGAGCTCGCTGTCCGCCTTCCAGGCCACCGCGCCGTCGGCGGTGCCGAGGACGACGGTGGTGCCGTGCGCGGCGACGGTGGTGGTCCTGCGCAGGTTCCAGGAGACGGCGACCCTGCCGTCGCCGACCGCCTCGACGGCGCCCCAGGTCGCGGGCCGCGCCTCCCCGGTGTCGTACGTCCAGCTCGACGAGGGGGTCAGCACCCCGTCGGCGTAGCCGAAGCGGATGCCGCTGAGGGTGGCCGTCGCGGTCGCCGGGGCCCCGCCGTCGTTCAGGCGCGGGGCATCGGCGACGAGCAGGGTGCCGTCGACGATCTTGACCATGGAAGCGTATGCGTACAGCTTCGACCACAGGGTCCTGCCGGTCCTGCCGTCGAGGACCGTCACGAACGTGCCGGTGTACAGCGAGGAGCCCGGCGAGGTGAAGGCGCGGAACGGCACGCTGCCGACCGATGCCGAGAAGACGAGGTCGGGTGTGCCGTCACCGGTCAGGTCGCCGGTGTCGTAGCCCTGGTCCGAGGTGGGCGAGAACGGGCTGACGGCGTTGTAGCCCATCAGGATCCGCGCCGGGTAGGGCTCGGTCTGCCACGGCCGGACGTTCCTGACCTTCCAGTCCGCGTACAGGGAGGCGTTGGTCCGCGCCCACGTGGTGGAGCCGTCGGCCTCGTGCAGCTGGACGTTGCCGAGGCTGTGCACGGTGAAGTACCGGCCCTCGCCGGCGTCCGCGGTGGCGCCGACGCCGCGGACGCCCTCGAGTGTGGAGGTGGCGGTGAAGGTGACGGGGGTCGTGGAGTCGGCCCCGGTGGCCGCAGGGCCGCCGGACGTGCCGCCGGGGGACGTCCCGGCCGTGGACGTGTCCTCGTCGGTGGGTGCGTCGGACGACAGGTCGCCGTACACGTCGACGCCCATGTGCGTGCCGAGCCGCTCGGCCTCGGCGGTCGTCAGTTTCATCACCGAGGCGTCGTCCGCCGCCAGCGCGTGCGGTGCCGCCGTCAGCACCAGCCCCGCCGCGACCAGGGCGGAGGCGAGGCGCAGGGCCTGCCCGGAGGTGGGGGTGCTTCTCATCACTTGGCTCCCTGCGCGATGCGGATCGCCGAGCCGTCGGTGAGGACGGCCTGGTCGTAGCTGTACTGGAGGGCGTCGGTGCCGGTCTGGTTCTCGATGCCGACGGTCGCGCCGGCACCCTTCCCGGGCACGGACTTGTACTGGAAGATCACGTCGCCGGTCGCCTCGTCGAAGACCGCCTCGAAGGTGACCCGGCTCCGGTCGGACACGAGGGCGGCGTTGTTCCAGACGATCGCGAACCGGCGCTTGCCGGCCTTGCCCGTGGTGGCCGTCTGCACACTCGACCTGGCGTCGACGACGAGGTCGTCCCAGAACGGGGCGGCGATGCCGTCGGGCTTGTCGGCGCCGGGCAGCGCGGTGTTGGCGTAGTCGCCCAGACGGGGGCCCATGAAGGCGATGAGCCCGTTGGTGGTGACGGAGGCGCTGTCGTAGTCGACGCCGTACAGGCTGACCCAGAAGGGCAGCGAGAGGGTCCGAGCGTCCTCGTCACCGCTCAGGGCGACCTTGTCGGTCCCCTTGATCCAGGAGTACGCGACCGGGGCGCAGCTGTCGCCGAACGCGTCGGTGCGCTCCGGAAGCCGGATCGTGGTGGTCTCGTCGCCGTCGACGGTCAGGGACGAGGCGGCGACCCCGTTGCACAGCACGGGGGCACCGGGCGTCACCGTCAGGGTGTGGCCGCCCTCGGCGACCCGCGGCAGGGTGAACGTGCCGTCGGCGCGCGAGGTGACCGGCGCGACGGGGGTGCCCGTGACCTCGACGACGGCGTGGGCGAGCGGCTTCCCGGTGACGTCCAGGACGGTGCCGGTCACGGCGTGCTGCGGCACGGGGGTCAGTGCGACGTCCTGCGTCAGCTTCTGGCCGTCCGCCAGGGCGACGCCGGTCAGTGCGGTGTCTCGGTAGCCGTAGCCGGAGAACGCGAAGTCGTAGGAGCCGGGGAGCAGCGGCACACGGTAGGAGCCGTCCGATCCGGAGGTCACGGTACGGGTGCCGTTGGTGCCGGTGACCGCGACGGTGATGTCGGCGAGCGGCTTGCCGGTCGCCTCGTCGGTGATCCTGCCGGTCACGTCGGCCGCCTCCTGGGGGGCCTTGGAGACGGAGGCCAGGATGTCGAGCTTCCCCTCGCCCCACACGTTGTTGGCCTCCGCCGTGCCGCCGCAGTGCGTGTCGTCGACGTTGCGCGCGCCCTGGTTCAGCAGCTTCCGGGTGCCTTCGATGTCACCGATCAGCGCCGGCGCCGCCGACCACAGCAGGGCCACGGCCCCGGCGACGTGCGGCGTCGCCATCGACGTACCGTTGATGGTGTTGTACGACGAACCCGGCCAGGCGGAACGGACGTCGACGCCCGGGGCCGAGATGTTCGGCTTCATGGAGCCGTCGACGAGGGACGGGCCGAAGCCGGAGAAGGAGGCGATCCGGCCGGTGGCGTCGTAGGCGCCGACGCCGTACGCCGGAGCCTGCGCGCCCGGGGCCTCGGTGGTGGAGCACGTCGTGCCGTTGCCGGCGTTGCCCGCGGCGAACGCCTCGAAGATGCCGGCCGCGTTCCACGCCTCGACGATGTCCTGGTAGAACGTCGTCTTCCCGCCGCCCCACGAGTTGTTGACGATGTCGGGTGCGAGCTCGGGCCGCGGGTTCTGACCGTTGTGGTCGGTCGGAGCGAGGATCCACTGCCCGGCGGCGAGCAGGGAACCGTCCGAACAGGACCGCGACTCGCAGCCCTTCGCGGCTATCCACGTCGCGTTCGGGGCGACGCCGATGCCGTTCCTGCCCACCATGGTGCCCATCGTGTGGGTGCCGTGGCCGTTGTTGTCGCAGGGGACGCCGCCGTCACCGCACTGGCCGGACGGGTCGTACCAGTTGTAGTCGTGGGTGAAGGAGCCGTCGCCGTTGTTGCCCCGGTAGTTCGCGACCAGGTCCGGGTGGTCGTACTGGACTCCGGAATCGACGTTGGCGATGACGATTCCCTCGCCCCGGTCCGCGTACTGCGACCAGACCTGGTCGGCCTTGATGTCGGCGATGCCCCACTCCGGGGCGCCGTCCTCGGCCGCGGCCGTCTCGACCCCGCCGTCGGCGGCCTCGATCTCGTCCAGCTCGTAGTGCTGCTCCTTGACGACGCGTGCGACGTCGGCGCGCCGGGCGAGCTTCGCGACGAGGTCCGCGCCTCCCCGCACCTCGACGGTGTTGGCGATCCAGAAGTCCCGGTGCCCCACCTTCTCCTTGTCGAGGAAGGAGGCCAGCGATTTCTGGCTGTCGGCGGCGTGGGCGCGGAGCTTCGTGAACGCGGCCTTCGCCCTGGCGGCGTGTCCGCGCCCGGTCCGGGCCGCCGACAGGTCGGCCTGGTCCTTGAGGACGACGAAGAAGGTCGCCTCTCCGCCGTCCGCCACGGCGGCGGACAGGGCGGAGTCGACCGTGGCCGACGGGCCGGTCACGCGGGCCGCACCGGCCGGGAGGGAAGAGGCCGCCGCGGGCAGCGGCGCGGTGAGCAGAGCGGCCGCGGTGACCGCGGCCGCCGTCCACGCGGCGTATCTGCGCCGGGGGTGGGACAGGTGCATCGGGGGTGCTCCTCCGGGAAAACGACGGGGGAGCCCGGACGCTAGAGAGACACCGTTACTCGGGCATTACAGCGGTGGGGGCCTGGCCGGGCGGAGCCCGAGCGGACCGGAGCGGACCGGGGCCCCGCAGGGCGGACCGGACCGGGCGGTGCGGTGCGGAGTCGTCCCCGGCGGTACGGAGGAGGAGCGGAACGGACCGGAGCGGTGCCGGTGTGCGCGTCGGCGCCGGGTCGCCGCTACTCCCGCCCCGGCCCCGACGGAAGGGTCCGCGCCCAGGCCGCCCGGCGCGTCCCGGCGGGATAGGGCAGCTCCGTGGCCGACGACTCGGCACGTTCCAGCTCGCGGGCGCCCTCGGCCGTCCGGCCGAGCCGGGACAGGGCCGTGCCCAGGGCGATGCGCGCCTCCGTCTCCGCGAGGCGTTCGCCGGTGCGCCCGGCGCGGGCGACCTCGGCCCGGGCGAGGCCCAGGGCGGCCTCGGCCTTGCCCGAGAGGAGCCGGGCCCGCGCCACCAGCACCGGGGCGTCGCCGGCGTGGCCGTCCAGGGCACGCAGAGCGTCGTCCGGGCGGTGGGCGTACAAGGCGAGTTCGGCGCGCGCGGTGCGTACCTCGTGCTCGGCCTGCCGGTCCCCGAGCGCGTGGGCGATCACCTCGGCGCGGTCGACCAGCGCCTCGGCGCTCGCGGTCTCTCCCAGGAACCCCCGCACGCGGGCCATCGTCGCGAGGGCGTGCGGAAGGCACCAGGCGTCGTACGCCTCCGCGCCCGACACGGCCTGCTCGGCCATGACCCGGGCCTGCTCGGGCTCTTCGAGCAGCAGGCGCAGCTCCGCCAGGTTCGCCCGCTCGAACGCGGCGGAGATCGGATCACCCGACCGCTCGGCCAGGGCGAGCGCCCGGGTGCCGATCTCGACGGCCTCGCCGAGCCGGCCCGCCCGGCGGGCGTTCTCGCGCAGGGTGGACAGCACCGAGCCGAGCAGGGTCGGGTCCCCGTACGCCTCCGCCGGTGCCAGGGCCTGGTCGCCCGCCGCCCGCGCCTGGTCGAGCCGGCCGGCCAGGCCCAGGCTGGCGGCCTGGAGGGCGAAGGCACGGGCGGTCAGCCCCTGCCCGCGTGTTCCCGGCACGTCGCGCGCGGCGGCCAGGGCGTGCCGGGCGGCCTCGGCCCCCGCCGCGTACCGTCCCTGCACGCAGCGGACCACCGCCAGGGCGAGGAAGTGACCGGCGGCCGGTTCCGGCGCGGTGTCCACGGTCACGGGATGGGCGCGCAGGACCCGGCGGCCGGACCCGGCGGCCCGGGTCTTGGCGAGCGCCTCGGCGAGCAGCGCGGCGGCCAGGACCGCGTCGTCGTGGTCGCCGCGCCGTTCGAACTCGGCGAGGGCCAGCCGCAGCGCCTCCGCGGCCTCCTCGAAGTGGCCCATCCTGCGCAGCACGTGGCTGTGCGCGAGGCGCGCGCGGGCGGCGTCGACGTCGAGCCGGGCGACCAGGTCGCGGTAGTAGCGGTCGGCGGTGTCGTTGGCGTACAGGGCCGCCGCGCGTTCGGCGGCACGGCGCAGGTACGACGCGGCACGCGGGTCGTCCGCGCGGGCGAAATGCGAGGCGAGCGCGTCGACCGCGTCCGGGCGACGGCGCCGGACGGCCTGTGCGAAGGCGGCGTGCAGCCGGCGACGCCGGACCGCGGACAGCTGCTCGTAGCAGGTGATCCGGACGAGCGGGTGCCGGAAGGCCACGCCCGCCTCGGTCCGCCCGGCCACCACGACCTGTCGTTCGTCGACGAGCGAGGCGGCGATGGCCCGCTCCAGGGCGTCGGCGGCCGCGGCTCCGGAGACCGGCGGGTGGAGACCGTGTGCGGCCACGTCGAGCAACTCGGTCAGCGCCGCGTCCCCACCGGCGACGGAGAGCGCCTCCACGACACGGCGCGCGTCCGGGTCGAGCCGCAGGAGCCGGTCGGCCACCAGCTCGCGCACGCCGTCGGGGGCAACGTTGTCAGAGTCGTCGGTCATGCCGCGGGCGAGTTCCAGGGCGAAGAGCGGATTGCCGAGGGAGAGCTCCCACACCCGCTGGACCCGTTCGCCCCGCGGCCGGCCGTCGGCCGCGTCCCGCACGACCGCCAGGCACGCTTCCCGGTCGAGCCGCCCCAGCTCCTCGCGCGCGCAGAGGCGCTGCCGCAGCAGCGACGCCAGCACCGAGCGCCGCGGGTCGCCCTCGGGAAGCTCCTCCTCCCGGTACGTCACCAGGAACCGCAGCCCCCACCCCTGTTCGGCGGCACGCCGGGCCAGGTGGCCGAGCAGCTGGTACGAGCCGGTGTCGGCGGCGTGCAGGTCGTCGAGGACCACCAGCACCGGGCGCGTGGCGGCCAGGTCGCCGAGGAGCGCCGCGCTCGCCCGGAACAGGCGGTCCCGCTCCTCCTCCGGGCTGCGCTCGCCCTCCGCGCGGACGCGCCCCAGCGACGGCAGGAACGCGGCGAGCTCGGGGTACTCGGCGCCGGCGCGGGCGCGTGCCTCCGCCTTCCACTCGGCCAGCCAACCGTCCAGCGCCTCGGCGAACGCGCCGTACGGCGTGTGGCCCTCGGCGTCGTGTCCGCCGCCCCACAGCACGGCGGCGCCCGCGTGTGCGGCCCGCCGCCCCGCCTCGCGGGCCAGGGACGTCTTGCCGACGCCGGCCTCTCCGGTGAGCAGGGTGACCGGCGGTCCCCCTGCCGTGAGCAGTCGGGCGAGCTCCCCGTCGCGTCCCCGGAGCGGTGCCGCCGCCGGGGTGCGCAACGGCCCGGGAAGCGACGGCGGCGCGAGGGCGGGCGAGGGGGCGTCGGCGAGTGCGAGCCGGTGCAGGCGTTCCGTCTCGTGCCCGGGCCGTGCCCCCAGCTCCGCGCCGAGGGCCTCCCGGCACCGGTGGTACTGGCGCACCGCAGGCCGCCGCAGCCCGCGGCGCAGGAAGGACTCCATCAGGATCCGGTGCGCGTTCTCCTCGGCCGGGTCGGCCGCGAGCACCTGTTCGGCCGTGGCGGCCGCCTCCTGGTGCGCGTCCCCCGCGAGCTGGGCCGTGGCGAGTGCGAGCAGCACCCGCTTGCCGAGCCCGGTGAGCCGGTCACGGGGCGTCTCTGCCCAGGGCGCGTACCGGTCCTCCGGCAGCAGTTCGCCGGTGAAACGGCGTGCCGCCGCCGAGAGCGCCGTGATGCCCCCGGTGGCGAGCGCGCACGACGCGGTCTCCGCCGCGTGGTCCGCGTCGATCCACACGGTCCGCGGATCGAGCAGCAGCAGCGAGCCGTCGGACACCAGGTAGGAGGAGGCGGCGCGGGGGGCCAGCTCCGGTTCGAGAGCGTGGCGCGCGGCGTGCAGGGCCACCCTCAGGCTGCGCAGCGCGGCCTGCGGCTCGGCGTCCGGCCAGCAGACCTCCATCGCCTGCTCGCGGTGGAGCCGGTGCCCGGGCGCGACCGCCAGCAGCTTCACCAGGATCCGGGCACTCGGCCGCGACCAGCGCTCCTCCGGTGCCGGACCCGCGTCCCGAGTCACCCGGAAGCCGCCCAAAAGGTGCAGACGCAGCAGAGGGGCCGCACCCCTCCCGTCATCCGTCCGCCCTGTGTCCATGAGGGCGCCAGAGTAGCCGAGCGTCCTGAGGGACCTGGGCGCGCGTACGACGGGAGGCCCGGCGGCGTCCGGCGCCGCAGGTGGAGGAGAGGCTCAGCCCTTTCGGAGCCTCTTCCTGGGGATCTTCAAGTGGTCCGGTCCGTCAGCCAGTTGTCCCACGGTAACCTGCGGTGGTACGCGGAGATTCCGGGGGGAATGGCGGTGGTTGAGATGGTCGGTGCGGGTATGGGTAGGGGGCGTTGGGGCGGGGTGGGGGTCGGGTTGGTGGGGTTAGTGGGGGTGGGGGTCGGGGTGGCCGGGGAGGGGGAGCCCGGGGTGGTGGATGTGTGGGTGGGGGAGAGGGTGGGTGGGGCGGGCAGGGGAGTGGCGTGGGGGGTGGACTTTCTGGGGGAACCGGTGGGGGCGGTGGTGCTGGTGGTGGCGGCCGCGTTGGGGTTGCTGGTGATGCGGCGGGCTCGGGGGGTGGTGGTGCTCCTGGTGGGGGTGGGGGTGGCCGTGGGGGCGACGAAGGTGCTGAAGTCGGTGGTGGGGCGGACGATCCACGACGGGAGCCTGTCGTATCCGAGCGGGCACACGGCGTTCCTGACCGCGTTCGCGCTGGTGGTGGCGGTGTCGGTGGGGGCGCGGCCAGCGTGGGTGTGGGCGGCGGGGATCGTGGCCGGGGGAGTGATGGGGTGGGCGCAGGTGGTGCTGGACGCGCACTACCCGACCGACGTCGTGGGGGGCTGGTGCACCGCGATGGCGGTGGTGCCGGTGGTCGCGTGGGCGGTGGACCGGGTGGCGGGCCGTACGGAGGACGTCGGACGGGTGGCGCGGCGGTGAGGGGGCGTCAGGCGCGGCTGCGGAAGACGGGTTTGACGGGACGGCCGGAGAGCCACGGAGTGGGGTCGGTGGCGTCGAGGGCCTTGCGGTAGACGGCGCACGCTTCGGCGACGGCGTCGACGGTCCGGTCGATGTCGTCGTCGGTGAGGGCGCTGCTGACGACGAAGGACGGGGCGAGGACGCCGCCGGCGAGGAGGCGGCGGAGGAAGAGCGTGCGGTACTCCTGGGAGGGCCGGTGGTGCTCGTCGAGGGTGGCGAAGACGAGGTTGCTGGCCCGGCCGCGGACGATGACGTGGTCGTCGACGCCCATGGCGGCGGCGGCCTCGCGGATGCCGGCGGCGAGGCGTTCGCCGAGGTCGTGGAGGCGGGCGGTGATGCCCTCCTCGGTGTAGGTGGTGAGGACGGCCATGGCGGCGGCGAGGGAGTGGGTCTCGGCGCCGTGGGTGGTGGAGAGCAGGAACACGCGGTCGTCGGGGTGGCGCAGGCCGCCCCGCTCCATCAGCTCGCGGCGGCCGGCGAGGGCGGAGACGGCGAAGCCGTTGCCCAGGGCCTTGCCGAAGGTGGAGAGGTCGGGGGTGACGCCGTAGAGCCCCTGGGCCCCGGCTTCGGACCAGCGCAGACCGGTGATCATCTCGTCGAAGACGAGGACGCAGCCGTGGCGGTCGGCCAGCTCGCGGAGGCCGGCGAGGTAGCCGGCCGGCGGCTCGGTGTGGGTGGCGGGTTCGAGGATGAGGCAGGCGATCTCGCCCGGGTGGCGGTCGAGGAGCGCCTCGGTGGCGGCCAGGTCGCCGTACGGGAACGTCACCGTGAGCCGGTCGGTGTCGGTGGGGATGCCCGCGGACATCGGGGTGGTGGCGATGAACCAGTCGTCGACCGAGAAGAAGGGGTGGTCGGCGCAGAGGGCGACGCGGGTGCGGCCGGTGGCGGCGCGGGCGAGGCGGACGGCGGCGGTGGTGGCGTCGGAGCCGTTCTTGGCGAACTTCACCATCTCGGCGGTGGGCACCGTGGCCAGGAAGCGTTCGGCGGCGTCGAGTTCGACGACGGAGGGGCGGACGAAGTTGCTGCCGCGGTCGAGCTCCCGCCGGACGGCCTCGGTGACGCGCGGGTGGGCGTGGCCGAGGCTGACGGAGCGCAGGCCGGAGCCGTACTCGATGTAGCGGTTGCCGTCGAGGTCCCAGACGTGGGCGCCGCTGCCGTGGCTGATGACCGGGGCGAGGTGTTCGGGGTACTGGTCGTCGCCCTTGGCGTAGGTGTGCGCGCCGCCGGGGATCAGGGCGTGCAGGCGCTCGTTCGCCGCCCGCGAGCGGGGCAGTTCGAGCGGTGCGGCCGCGTCGCGCGGCGCGGTCTTCTCGGAGTACTCGGTGCTCACGCCCGCCTCAGTTCTCTCGGTGCTTCAGGACCTCGGCGAGGCTGGGCGCCTGCCGGTCCCGCGGGGACATCGATGTGACGGGAAGGGGCCAGGGGATGGCGAGTTCCGGGTCGTCGAAGGCGATCGTCACGTCCTCGGAGGGGTCGTGCGGGCGGTCGATCCGGTAGGAGACGTCGGCGGTGTCGGTGAGGGCCTGGAAGCCGTGCGCGCAGCCCGCGGGGACGTACAGGGTCGCCTGGGTCGCGTCGGACAGTTCGAAGAAGGCCCGGTTGCGGAAGGTCGGGGAGTCGGCCCGCAGGTCCACGACGACGTCGAAGACCCGCCCGTACGAGCACCGCACGAGTTTGGCCTCGCCGGCCCCGGAGCGCAGGTGCATGCCGCGCAGGACGCCGCCGACCGAGCGGGACAGGCTGTCCTGGACGAAGGCGTCCGGGTCGAGGCCCACCGAGCGGACGACGTCGGCGTCGAAGGTGCGGGAGAAGAAGCCGCGCTCGTCGGCGTACGGCGTGGGCTCGAACAGGTACGCGCCGGCGATGGCCGGCACTTCGGTCGCTTTCATGGAGCCTTCCGCGGGGTGGTGGCGTGGTGGTTCGTGGGGAACAGGGCCGCCGTCAGGGCGGTGAAGTGGTCCGCGAGACGGCGGGTGGCGGCGGCGTTCCGCTCGGCGAGGGTCCGCCGCAGTTCAGGGGCGTGCTTCTCCAGCGCCCGGAACTGGTCGAGGAGGCGGTCGGGGTCGACCTCGCGGGCCGGATGGCAGTACGCGTCGAGGCCCATGCCGGTCATGAGCGCGTCGCTCTTGGCCGCGTAGCTGACCGCGAGCGTCGGGGTGCCGGCCTTCAGGGCGCAGACCAGGTTGTGGTACCGGGTGGCGACGACGGCGTCGGCGGCGGCCGCCTCGCGCGTCAGGTCGGCGAGCGAGGCCGCCTCGGCGGCGCTCACCAGCGGCGAGTCGACCGCCCGGAGGATCGCGGCGACGACGGGTTCGTCGCACGCGTCGCCGGTGAGCAGCCGGACGGGCCTGCCCTCCTCGACGAGGGCGCGGACGAACCGGGTCGTGCCGTCGAGGTAGCGCCGGTGGATCTCCTCGGCGCGGGCGCGGTCGTCGTTGCCGCCGTGGAAGTCCATGACGCCGACGCAGACCCGCCCCGGAACGGCGCCGGGCGGGCCCGGCGGAGGTGCCGGCAGCGCGAACGCGAGGTCGGGGTGGACCTCGTCGCGCGCGGTGTCCACGCCCATCGCCCGCATGGCGTCGCGGGAGAGGTCGTCCCGGTAGGAGCGGTGGGCGGCCAGCCGGGCCGACCAGCGCACCAGGGTCCGGGTCGCCCGGTCGCCGACCGGGCCGGCGCCGACGCCGACGAGCGCGACGCGGGTGCCGAGCAGCCGGCCGGTGGCGCAGAGCAGGAACAGGGAGTACGGGAATCCCCACGGCCGCAGGGGCAGCGTGGCCTCCAGGACGCCCATGCCCGGGACGATCACCACGTCGTGCCGGCGCACCCAGGCGGCGGTGCGGACGACGTCGACGAGCTTGCCCAGGCCCTTGCCCGCGACGGCGCCGGCGCGCGAGGCGGTGCGGTACTCGCCGCGGTACCAGTGAAGCCGGGTCGCGGGAATCCCGAACCGGGCCGTGACGGCCTCGGGCCCCCCGCACAGCGCGTCGACCCGGGCGTCCGGGTGGTCCTCCCGGAGGTAGCCGAGCACGGCCTCCAGCGAGCCGTCGTTGCCGAGGTTGCCGGAGCCCAGCAGGCCGAACACCCCGACGCGCGGCGGCGTCCGGCGCGGGCCGGTCACGTCCGCCTCCCCTCGCGGCCGGCGACGAGGGCGTCGACGGAGAAGTCGAGCCGGCCCGGGTCGACCGGGGCGCGGTCCTCGACCCGCTCGCCGGCGCTGCCCGGCCTGGCCCGGCTGGTCGCCCAGTCGCGCAGGTGCCGGTAGCAGGCGCGCCGGTCCGCGGGGGACAGCGGCGCCCGCCGGATCGCCGCGACGAACCCCCAGACGTACTCGGCGAGCAGCCGCGGCGTCGGGTGGAGCAGCCCCGCCCGGCGCGGGTCGAGGTTGACGCAGCGGGAGCGCTTGGAGGGGTTCGCCCGCTCGGCGCGGGTGGGGTGGTCGCGCCGGAAGTACAGCAGCTCGGGCACCTGGTGGAAGGGCCCGTTGAGGCCGATCTCGGCGACGAAGGTGCGGTCGGCGTGGTGGTAGCTGTCGTGCGGCTTCACCCGGCGCAGCACGTCGGCCCGGATCACGCCGTAGAAGTCGTCGCCGCCGGGCTCGAACAGCATGCTGCGGAAGCGCTCCGGAGCGCTGGGGGAGCCGGTGGCGAGCCCGTACGCGTAGGGGACCTTCACCTGGCCGTCGCCGTCGATGACCGCCTGGTCGGCGTGGGCGAGGATCACCTCCGGCCGCTCGTCCAGCGCCTCGACGCAGCGCCGCAGCAGGTCGCGGGCGTACAGGTCGTCGTGCGAGGCCCACTTGAACAGCTCGCCGCGGCACTGGGTGAACACGTAGTTGTGGTTGGGGGCGGCGCCGATGTTCCGGGGCAGCCGGAGGTAGCGGATGCGCGTGTCCCGGGCGGCGTACCGGCGGCAGATGTCCTGGGTCCCGTCGGTCGAGGCGTTGTCGGTGATGACCAGCTCGTAGTCCTCGTAGGTCTGGCCGAGCAGCGCGTCGAGGGACTCGGCCAGGTACTCCTCGCCGTTGTACACGGGCAGGCCGATGCTCAGCCGGGGTTGGGCGGTCATGACGTCCTCACTTCGGGAAGGGTGTGCTTGTGGTGCTCGCGCAGGGCGGAGCGCAGCTCCAGCCACCACACGGCCGAGCTGCCGACGGTGGCGGCGGCGACGCCCCAGGCCGAGCCGGCGGTGCCGGCGACCACCGCGCCGCCCAGACCGCCGCCGACGTAGCAGGCGGAGGCGAAGAGCTGGCAGCGCAGGCTGCGCCGGGCGGCGCCGAGCGCGCGCAGCCCGGCCGCGGCGCCGGTGCCGAGGCTGGCGCCCGCGACACCGAGGGTGGCCGGCACGATGAGCTGCGCGGCGGCGTGCCAGACGTCGCCGAGGACGAACGCGCCGAGCCGGTCGGGCACCAGGAGCAGCGCCCCGCCCCAGAGCAGCGCGGCGGCGGCCTGACCGCCGCCCAGCAGCAGGCAGAACGAGCCCAGCCGGTGCGAGGCCTGCCGCAGGACCCGGGCCGCCTCCGCGACCGTGACCAGCGACAGGCCCATCAGGACGGCGAGGAAGGGGCCGAGGAGCAGTTCGGCGCCCCGGATCGCGCCGACCGCGCCGATGCCGACGATCGCGCCGAGCCCGTACGCCCGCAGCTGGCTCGCGCCGCTGAGGCCGACGTTCTCGACGAGGTACCGGTAGCCGAGGTCGCGCTGCTCGCGGAGCCAGCCGCGGGCCCCGGTGACCAGCGGCCGGATGCCGGACTGGAGCAGGCCGTACGCCGCGGCCACCGCGGCCGACCCGCCCCAGGCCAGCACGAAGGCGGCCACGGTGCCCGCGTGGGCCGCCGCCACCATGGCCGGGACGAGCGCGACGCCCCACACGACGTCGTTGAGGAACGCCTTGCGTCCGTCGCCGGCGGCGAAGAACGCGAACCGCCAGGCGTCCTGGAGCAGCAGCGCCGGCAGCACCACGCCCAGGACGGCGAACGCGGGACCGACGTCGCCGCCGATGCCGAGCCCGATCGCCAGGCAGACGACGCCGAGGACGGCGCCGACGCCGAGGGCGGTGCCCGAGGACCGGGCCACCGCCCCCCGCCAGGACGTCTCCGGCACGCCGCTGAAGCGCACCACGAGCGGGTCGGTGGCCAGCCCGCGGGAGACGTTCAGCACGACGCCGTACGTCACCCAGGCCAGGCCGAACGCGCCGAACGCGGCAGGTCCCAGCGAGCGCGCCACGTAGATGCCCACCGCGAAGTTGGTCATGCTGGAGGCCGCCTGGTCGGCCAGTCCCCAGGACAGCCGGCCGACCATGGCCCGCTTGGCGGACCGTGCGGGCGTCCCGGCCGGGGCCTCCGCCGGCGTCGCCCTCTCCTCCTCGGTGGTCATCGGCCTCACGCCTTGATCAGTCCGGCGCCGCGGAGCGCGTCCGCGGCGCCGGCGACGGTGTCGAACGGCAGCCCCGACCGCTCGGCGACGTCCAGCAGGCCGTGCTCGCCGTCGGACATGCTGAGCACCCAGAGCATGGCCATCTGGGCCTCCCGGGTGTCGCTGCGGCCGCCGAGCGCCTCGTACAGCCCCCGCCGTCCCAGCTGCGGTTCGCCGTAGGGGCTGAGGTTGAGGTACCGCCGGTTGCGGTCCAGGACGGCGAACGCCTCGCGGCAGACGGCGAGCGTGTCCTCCATCGCCTCGGGCGAGACGAAGTCCGGGTCGTCCGCCGAGGTGTGGTACTCGGGGTAGCCGGCGTACGGGGTCCGGGTGAGCGAGCCCACGCCGAGGTCGAACCCGGGCGAGCAGAACTGCCGCTCGTCGTAGCCGTAGGGAGTGAACTCCCTGATCTCGTGCGGCCGTCCGGAGGCGGTGAGGACGTGCCGCAGCACCCGGTCGATCTCCGCGTCGCCGCGCCTGCTCCGCTTGTACGTCACCTGGCCCGAGTCGCCCGCACAGGCCAGCACGAGACCGTGCTTGACCCGCTCGATCCGCTCCTTGTTGCGGGCCAGCCAGGTGATCGCCCCGATGGTGCCGGGCGCGAACAGGAACCGGTACGTGTAGTACGGCGTCCGTCCGGCCAGCTCCCGGGCCAGGAAGGTCGCCACGGCGACGCCCGCCATGTTGTCGTTGGCCAGCGCCGGGTGGCAGACGTGGCAGGAGACGATCACCTCGTCGGTGACCTGCCCGGGGACCACGTGCTCGGCGTAGGTGAGGTGGCCGTCGGCGAGCGTCGAGTCGACGCACACCTCGTACTCGCCGTCCGGCAGCGCGTCCAGGGTCTCCTGGGCCAGGCAGAAGCCCCACTCCGGCTTGTAGTAGCTGGTGCGGTACGGCACCCAGGACGGCCGGTCCGGCAGGGTGTGCAGATGCCCGCGCAGCTCCTCCAGCGGCATGGTCGCCGCGATCGGCACGCTGTAGCCGAGCACGTGCAGGCTGGACGCGGCGAAGTCGACGACCCGCCTGCCGGTGGCGTCGGCGACGTACGCGTCCCGGATGTTCCACTCCTGCGGGACGGTCCAGTCGAGCACCTGGGTCCCGGTCGGCACCTCGTGCACCTCCAGCGGGAGGTACTCGCCGACGATGTCCAGGGTGGCGCGGACGCCGTCGCCGGTGATGCTCCGGCACAGCGGGTACAGCCGCCGCACCAGCGTGTGCATCTCCTCGCCGACCAGAGTCACCGGCGCCACCGCAGGGTGTCGTCGACGGTGCCGGCCTCGGACGCCGCGCGCAGCACGGCGAGACGGGTGAAGCGCCGCTCGAAGTCCTCCCGGCCCAGGCCGTGCTCGCGGTAGGCGTCGGCGAGTTCGCGCGCTCCCCGCTGCACGGTCCACGCGCAGTCGAAGCCGGGTATCGCCTCGCGGAACCGGGAGAAGTCCACCCGGTAGGAGCGCGGGTCGGCGCCGTTCTCGCCGGTGATCCGCACCTTCGCGCCGTCCACCGCCTCGGCGACCTGCTCGGCGATCTCGGCGACGGTGACGTTGTTGGCCTCGCTGCCGATGTTGAACGCCCGGTCGTGCACCGCCTCGCGCGGGGCGGTCAGCGCGGCCTCGAAGGCCCGCGCGATGTCGGCGGCGTGCACCAGCGGGCGCCAGGGGGTGCCGTCGGAGAGCACCAGGACCTCGCCGGACAGCAGGGCGTGGCCCACCAGGTTGTTCAGCACGATGTCGGCGCGCAGCCGGGGCGAGTAGCCGAACGCGGTCGCGTTGCGCATGTACACCGGGGTGAAGTCCCCGTCGGCGAGGGCGTGCAGGTCGTCCTCCACCCGCACCTTGGACTCCGCGTACGGCGTCACCGGGCGCAGCGGGGCGTCCTCGGCGACCAGCTCGTCGCCGCCGGCGGCGCCGTACACCGAGCACGTCGACGCGTACAGGAAGCGCCGCACGCCGGCCTCGCGGGCCAGCTTCGCCAGCCGCACCGACGCGTGATGGTTGATGTCGTACGTGAGTTCCGGGGCCAGCGACCCCAGCGGGTCGTTGGAGAGCGCCGCCAGGTGGATCACGGCGTCCACGCCGGCCACGTGCTCGGCGGTGACGTCCCGCAGGTCCACCCGGTGCCCCGCCGGGTCCGCCGGCGCCGGGCCGAGGACGCAGTCGGCGAACAGACCGGCGTCGAGGCCGACGACCTCGTGTCCGGCGGCCGTGAGGACCGGGGCCATCACGGTGCCCAGGTAGCCCTGGTGACCGGTCAGCAGTACGCGCAAGGTTCATTCCCCCAGATCGAGAGTGAGTTTGGAGACGGCGAACGCCTCGGCATAGCGGGCGTGGCTTTCGATGCCGCGGATCCGGGCCAGCCCGAGGAAGGCCTCCCGGTCGTACCAGGGCCGGTGCCGCTGCGAGGGGTAGTGCTCCTGCAGCAGACTCACCTTCCGCTCGGCGACCTCCGGCGACAGCGGCTGGTACGCGGACGGACGGCCGAGGTCGCCGTCCCACTTGACGATCTCGTAGCCGAGCACGAGGTGGTCGCGGAAGGCGGTGGTCATCAGCTTCGCCAGACCGCGGTGGTCCTGGTGCGCGTCGTCGGTGCGGGGTGCCAGCACGAGACCGGGATCGGTCCGCGCGCGCAGCTCCTCGACCGCGGACTTCGCCTCCTCCCAATGCGCGGGCAGACGGCCGTCCGGCAGCTTGTGCACGGTCAGCCGCAGGTCGGCGCCCGGGCAGAAGGCGGCGAGCGCGGCCCGCTCCTCCTCCTCCCGTTCACCGCCCCCGCCGGAGAGCACCAGCGCGTCCACACGGAGGCCCGGCCGCGCCCCGCACAGCGTCAGCAGCGTGCCGCCGGCGCCGATGGCGATGTCGTCGCAGTGCGCGCCCACCGCGACGATCCCGTCCAGGCCGCCGGGCCGCAGCCGGATCACGCGGTGCCCGCCGCGGCGCCGGCCCGGTCCGCACCCGCGCCGCCGTGCTCCCACACGGCCCACGGGCGCTCGCCCCGGGAGTAGGCGTCGTCGAGCGCGGCCCGCTCCTTGACGGTGTCGGTCGGCTTCCAGAAGCCGCGGTGCTGGTGGGCCACCAGCCGTCCCCGCTTGGCGAGTTCGGCGCAGCCGTCGGCGACCAGGTCCCCGTTCTCGGGTATGTGGTCGAAGACCTCCTGGCGGAGCACGAAGTAGCCGCCGTTCTCCCACAGCGGCAGCTCGCTCACCGGGGTGATGCCGCCCACCAGGTCGTTGTCGCCCAGCTCCACGCAGTGGAAGGAGGACTGCGGCGGGACGACCATCATCGACGCGCCGGCATCGCGCCGGGAGAACCGGTCGATCATCTCCGGCAGCGGGGCGTCGGTGAGGACGTCGGCGTAGTTCGCGAGGAACATCTCGTCACCGTCGAGGAGATGGCGGACCCGGCGCAGCCGCTCCCCGATGGGGGACTCGATGCCGGTCTGCACGAACGTGATCGTCCACGAGGAGATGTCGGTGGAGAGGAGCTCGGTCCGCCCGCCCCGCAGCACGAAGTCGTTGGACGTCGTCTCCTCGTAGTTGAGGAAGAAGTTCTTGATGTGGTGGGCCCCGTAGCCGAGGCACAGGATGAAGTCGGTGTGCCCGAAGTGCGCGTAGTAGCGCATGACGTGCCAGATCAGCGGGCGCGGCCCGACCATCGCCATCGGCTTGGGGACGTCGTCGGAGCTGCCGTTGCGCATCCGCATCCCGTAGCCGCCGCAGAAGAGAACGACCTTCATGACTGCACCTCGACAATGCTCAGTTCCGGGATGGGGAAGACCAGGCGGCCGCCCCACTCGTGCACGAACGACAGCTGCTCGGTGAGCTCGGCCCGCAGGTTCCACGGGAGGACGAGCACGTAGTCCGGCTTGTCGGCGGCGATCCGCTCCGGCGGCAGGATCGGGATGCGGGTGCCCGGCGTGAACCTGCCGTGCTTGTAGGGGTTGCGGTCGACCGTGTACGCGAGCAGGTCGGGCCGGACGCCGCAGTGGTTGAGCAGGGTGTTGCCCTTGCCCGGGGCGCCGTAGCCGACGACCGTCTCGCCGCGCTCGGCCGCGTCGATGAGGAACCGCAGCAGGTCCCGGCGGACCTTGGCCACCCGGGCGGAGAACTCGGTGTACCCGGACAGCTCCTGGAGCCCGGCGGCCTTCTCCCGGTCCAGCACCTCCGCCACCCGGGCGCTCGGCTCGCCGGCGGCCTCGGAGGGCCGCGCCCACAGCCGGATGGAGCCGCCGTGCGTGGGCACCAGCTCGACGTCCACGAGCGAGAGGCCGCCGCTGGCCAGGGCCCGGATCGCGGCCGCGACCGTGTAGTACTGGAAGTGCTCGTGGTAGATCGTGTCGTACTGGTTCTCCTCGATGAGGGTCAGCAGGTGCTGCACCTCGATGGAGACCCAGCCGTCGTCGGCGACGAGGGCGCGCATGCCCCGCGTGAAGCCGACCACGTCGGGGATGTGCGCGTACACGTTGTTCGCCACGACCAGGTTCGCCGGGCCGTGCTCGGCGCGGACCCCGGCGCCCGTCTCCGGGTCGAGGAAGTGGGTGAGCGTGGGCACGCCCGCGTCCCGCGCCGCGGCACCGACGTTCACCGACGGCTCGATGCCCAGGCAGCGGATCCCCCGGTCCACCACGTGCTTCAGCAGGTAGCCGTCGTTGCTCGCGACCTCGACCACGAAGGAGTCGTCGCCCAGACCGAGCCGCTCGACGGCGTCGGTGACGAAGGTGCGCGCGTGCTCCACCCAGGAGGTCGAGAAGGAGGAGAAGTACGCGTACTCCGTGAAGGTCTCCTCCGGCGAGATCAGCGGAGGGATCTGCGCCAGCCAGCAGTCGGTGCAGACCCGCAGGTGCAGCGGGTACGCCGGCTCGGGCCGGTCCAGTTCGTCCGCGGCGAGAAAGCTCTCGCACGGAGGCGTCGCCCCGAGATCGACGACGCTCGCCAGCGCCGCCGAGCCGCAGAGTCGGCATCGTGTCATCTGATTCCCCCATCCCCGCCCGCGCCGGAGTCCCGGCGCGGGCCTGTGCGTGGTTCCCTGGTCGGCGACGGGACGTCCCCGTCGCCCGACCGCCCCGCTGTCGCGGCGCGGTACTCCTCCTCCAGACGCCTCAGCCCGACGGTCGGGCTGAAGTGGTCCTCGTACCGGCGCCGGGCCGCCTCGCCCATCTCCCGGTTGCGGGCCGGGTCGGCCGCGATCCGGCGCAGGCAGGACGCGAGTCCGGCGGCGTCGCCCGGCCGGTGCAGCAGACCGGTCCCGCCGTCCTCGACGAGCTCGACGAAGCCGCCGTGCGCCGCGGCGACGGCCGGGACCCCCGCGGCCATCGCCTCGGCGACCACCAGGCCGAACGTCTCCCGGGCCATCGAGGGCGCCACCACGGCCACCGACCGGGCGACGGCCTCCCGGCACTGCTCCGGGTCGTACAGGCCGACGTACCGCACGTCGCCCCGGCCCGCCGCCCAGGCGGTCACCTCCCGCTCCAGCGGCCCCGCGCCGGCGATCACCAGCGGCACGCCCAGCCCGCCGCCGGCGGCGATCTCGTCCCACGCGGTCATGAGCAGCGGCACGCCCTTGGCCTCCGCGAGCCGGCCGAGGAAGAGCAGGTGTTCGCCGTCGTCCTTCCGGCCGACGCCCGGGTCGGGCACGAAGTTGTGCTTCACCGTGAGCCGTTCGGCCGGCATGCCGGACCGCACCAGGACGTCGCGCTGCGCCGCCGAGATGCAGAGGAACCGCTCGACGCCGGACCACCAGCGCCGCCGGTTGACCGCCAGGCTGACCGCGAGCGGCACCGTCGCCAGCCGCGAGTCCCGGTAGCAGCCGTGCCGGACCGCCGGCAGCGACGTGGTCGTCCCGACGCACTCGGTGCACGGGCGGCCGTCCCGGTGCAGCGTGCCGGGCGGGCAGACCTGCGTGTAGTTGTGCAGCGTGGCGACGACGGGCACGCCGGCGTCGGCGCAGGCCGCCAGCACCGCGGGCGACAGGAGCGGGAAGACGTTGTGGACGTGCACCACGTCCGGCCGGTCGGCCCGCAGCCGCGCCGCGAGCTCCGTGCGGACCGACGGGTTCCACGGGACCAGGAGCGGCACGGCGGCCTTGGAGAGGAGCGACCGGGCGGCGATGTCGTCGCTGCGACGCTCGAACACCTCGACCCGGTGGCCGGCCGCGCGCAGCAGCCCCACCTCCTCGTCGACGACCCTGTTCTCCCCGCTCGGCTGCGCCGAGGAGTAGCGGTTGTGCACCACAAGGACATGCATGTTCAGGTCACCTCCTGGCCCATCGGGGAACGCGTGGTCGGGTCGCTTCGGCCGCCGGAGCCGTCTCCGGGGCGGGGGCCGCCGCCGGGGCGGCCGGGGCGGACGCGGCCGGGGCCGGGGCCATCAGCAGCGAGGCGGCCAGCGCCAGGTGCAGCAGGTACGCCGAGGCGTCGCCCAGTCCGGCCTCGGTGTACGAGGAGATGGCGACGTAGCTGATCAGGAAGATCGCGCAGGCCCTCGGCAGCGACGGCGGCCGCAGCAGCGCGACGCCGCCCAGCACCATGAGCATCGCCGCCACGATGGTGACGCCCGTCAGACCCTGCTCCTGGTACACCGCCAGCCAGCTGTTGTCGATCGGCAGCCCGTCGAACGACTTGTCGCTCAGGCCCATGCCGAACACCTGCTCGCCGAGCGTCCGGGGCGCGGCCAGCAGGGCGTCCCACACCTTGGCCCGGCCGGTGAGGTTGGAGAAGTTCTCCTGGCTCTGCCCGCGCAGGAACCAGGCCCGCAGCGCGGAGCTGAACACCACCGCCGCCACCGTGGCGCACAGCACCGCCCAGGCGAAGAAGCGGCGGGCGGCGGCGCTGGTCAGGACGAGCGAGCCGATCGCCAGCATCAGCCCGATGATCATGCCGAGGGTGGCCGTCCGGGTGTGGGTCATCGCGAGCAGGACCAGCGAGGGCACGATGACCACCGCCGCGCTCGCCCCGGTGGTGCGGCGCCCCAGCAGGAGCAGCACGGTGAGCCCGATGATCACCGCCGCGTACTGGCCGATCTGCGGCGGCGTGAGCGGCCACAGGGCGCCGACGAGCCGCCCGCCGTAGTACTCGGGCATGGCCGTGCCCGGCGAGACGACGAGCCCGGCGGCGACCAGCACGAGCACCGCGAAGTACATCCGGATGTGGTGGCGGACGAACGTCATGCTCCCGTCCCACCAGCGGGTGAGCAGCCACAGCGTGCCGACGAAGAGGGACAGCCGGGCGCAGCGGAACAGCGCGCCGAGCCCGACCTCCAGGTGCACGCTGGCGATGACGCTCGGCACCAGCAGCAGGGTGAGCAGGAGGACGAAGGCACTGGCCCGGAACCGCAGCCGCGGGTTGACCGCGAGCGCCAGTGTGAAGGCGGCGACCAGCGCGCCCATGGTGGCCATCTGGATGAGGGAGCGGGGCAGCGGGACGACGGTCTTCGCCCCGGCGGAGCCCAGGGTGTTGAGGGCGAGGAGCGCCCAGACCACCCCGACGATCCGGGGGGTGCGTTCAGCGGTCATCGCTCACCGCCCCGCGCGTCGAAGGAGCTGCCCGCGTCCTGCCCGTAGGGCGCGCCCCGCCACCGGGCCGCGTCGAGCGTCCGGCCCGTGTCGTGGGCGACGAACGTCCAGGGCCCCACATAGGCGTTGTCGTGCCACCGGTTCTCCTGCGCGCGGGTGATCGCCTCGCCGACCCGATCGGCGCGGTACGGGGACCCCTCCGGCGTGTCGCCGGAACCGGCCAGCACCGCCATCCGCCCGCACGCCGTCGTGCAGCCGACGGCCGACGGACGGTGCACGAAGCGGTTCCCGTGGATGTCGACCCGCCGCGTCCTCCACCGGCAGTCGTCGTGGAGCGGCGCGGCGGCGATCGCCGGCGGCGCGCAGCGGGCGGTGTCCTTCACCAGCAGCGTGCAGTAGCCGGTGGAGGTGTTGGCCGTGCTGTTGCAGTACCGGTCGGCGTTCTCCCACAGGGTGATCCCCGACCAGTTGTCCTCCAGCAGGTTCCCGTGGACGTCGATCCGGTCCGTGCGGGCGCGGACCCGCGCCTCGCCGCCGGACTCGGACACGTAGACCGTCCCGTACGGGAAGCCGTCGTCGTCCGCGGCGGCCGCCCGGCCCTCGACCAGGCCGTTGCCCCGGATCGTGTTGTCGCGCACGACCGCGTTGTAACTCGTCTCGTAGATCAGCGCGGCCCCGTCGTTGGATTCCAGGACGTTGTCCTCGAAGAGGAAGTCGTTGTTGTTCGTGTCGGCCCACAGGCCGGTCCCGCGGTTGTCGTGCACCCAGTTGCCGCGCACGTCCGCGCCGTCGACGGCCCAGAACTTGATGCCGCCGGTGCAGCCGCAGCCGGGCTGCCGCCGCTCCCAGTCGTCGGTGTTGTTGCCGACGACCTCGTTGCCCTCGACCACCAGGCCCTTGATCGTGTCCCCGGTCTTGTAGGCGTTCATGCCGTACTGCCCGTTGCCGCGCAGACAGCTGGCGCGGAGCTGCTGGCGGGCGCCGGCCATCAGCCCCGCGCCGGAGTTGTACTGGATCCTCGTGTGCTCGATCACCCATCCGTCGGCCATGTCGTGGTTGACCACGCCCTCGTCGTGGGGCGCGACGAACCCCTCCACGGTCAGGTACCCGATGGTCACGTCGCGGGCGGTCCCGCCGAACGCGTACTGGTTGGTCCGCCGGCCGTCGAGCACCGCGCCGGGCGCGCCGAGGTAGCGGTTGCCCTCCTTGGCCTCGACCTGCGCGTAGGCGTCCGCCGTCAGCGTGTGCCGCCCCGGCCGCAGCCAGAACGTGGTGTGCGGAGGGCTGCTCTCGGTCTTCGCGGCCAGGTCGCCCACGACCGCGGGGTCGACCGTGACCGCGCCCGCCGGCGCCCGCTCCGGCCCCGCCGCCGGGGCGGCGCACACCCGGGCCCGCGGCGACCGCGCCCCGACCGAGGCGCCCGCGACCGGCGCGGACGCCCCCGCCGACGGGGAGTGCGCCCCGGCCGGCTTCGCCGGGGCGTCGGCCGGCCCGGTGCATCCGGCCACCGCCAGCAGGAGCAGCACCAGGGGTGCCGCCGGCACCCTCCGGTGCCGCCGCTCGTTCCGCACGTGCCCCCCTAGCCGTGGAACCTGAGCACGGTGGTGAACCCCTCCGCGCCGTCGGCGAAGCCGGTGCCGACCAGCGTGGTGGCGGGTTCCTTGCGCCCGAAGCCGGGGGAGTACCAGCCCAGCGGCGGGTGGCTCTCGCCGCGGTGCGCCCGCCAGGACAGCTCCCCGGGCAGGTCGAGCGCCGCGGAGCGGTCCTCGCCGTCCCGCGTCCAGGTGAGCACGGCCCGGTTCCCCACCAGGTCCGCGGCGACCGAGGGGCCGAGGTGGAACGCCAGCCGGACCTCGCCGCCCCGCCCCCGCACCTCGTCGACCAGCCTCAGCTCGCCGTTCGCGGCCGTCAGTTCCACCCGGCGCCGGTGCACGGAGCCCTCGTACCCGTCGTGTTCGGCGGACCAGCGGCCCCCGGCCTCGCCGGAGGCGTCCACGGCCAGCACGCGGGTGCGGGCGTGCCGGGTCCACAGGAACGGACCGCCGGAGACGGACTGGTCCCCGCCGTCCAGCTGCAGGGTGTTGTGGCCGAGGGTGGAGCGGAAGTACTGCCGCCACTCGGGCTGCCCGTGGTAGCAGAACGTCCCCGGGTCGGCGAGCACGTCGACCCCGTCGTGCCGCACCTCCACGGAGAGCGCGTCGGCGTGGGCGTGCGCGGCGATCGACAGGAACCCGTGCGGGCCGCCGTCGCAGCGGCACCAGATCCCCCCGGGCCCCCGCAGGATCGTCATGCCCGCGTCGGCGAAGTGCGACGGCCGGCGCGCCGGCCGGGTCACGGCCGGCGCGGCGGACCGGATCAGCGAGGCCAGCAGCGGGGTGCGCACATCGGTGCCGGTGACCTCGGGCCACCAGTCGAGCCGGCCGAAGACGGCGTCCCCGGTGGCCAGCAGCGAGCCCCAGCGGTCCGTGCCCGCGCCGTCGAGGACCAGCCCGTGCCCGTCGTCCGCGTCGCCCTGCCGCGGCGGCCTCAGCCGGCCGTCCACGACCGCCGCGAGCGCGTCGGTCATCCGCAGCAGCACCACCCGGAGGGTCGGGGGCACCGGCACCCCGGCGGCGTCGGCCTCGGCCAGCGCCGCCAGTCCCAGTTCGAGCACCAGACCGTGGTACTCGGTCGCCAGCTCCCGGTTGAGGCCCGAGAGGTGGGTGTTGGCGCGCAGCTGCCGCTCCAGCGACCGCAGCGCGTCGCTCCGCCACCGCGCCGACGAGGGGAACCAGCCGAACGCGCAGGCCGCGGCGAACTGCCCGGCGGCCTCGGCGACGACGTGGTTGTTCGCCGAGGAACCCCGGCTGGGGAAGGCCGCCAGCCACCGCTGGTGGTGCCAGATCTGGGTGAGCGCCACCGGGTTCTCCTCGAAGAGCCCGGGCGCCCCCGCCCACCCGTCGAGGAGCCTGCGGACCCACACCCAGGACAGCAGCCGGATGCCCAGCTCGATGCCGCTGGTCCAGTGCACCCCGCGCAGCGGCGCGTTGGCGCCCCACCACGAACGGAGGTGCTCGGCGACCCGCTCGGCGTACCGGTCGTCGCCGGTGAGCGCGTAGGCCGCGGCGAGGACCGTGAGGTACTGGTGGCGGGACGGCTCCCAGATCTGCTTGATGTCGCCGACCGCCTCCTCGTCGCGGTACGGCACGTCGAAGGCGTAGCCCCACGGGGCCCGGCGCCCCGTCTTCGGGTCGTACCACCAGTCGGGGTCGACCAGGTCGTCGCGCTCCACGCCGAAGAACTCGCCGTGCCCGGCCATCAGCCGGTCCGCCTCGGCGACGAGCCGCTTCGCGGCGTCCGGGGGCACCGCGGCGATCGCCCCCGGGGGCAGCAGCGCGGTGAACCGGGCGCCCGTGACCTCCGGGCGGACCGGCCGCGCCGACCGCCACCGCCGCCTGCGCAGCGTGTCGCCGACCCGGCCGCCGACCTCCCGCGGCCCCATCCGGGAGAGCCGCCGCAGGTACCAGCCCGCGCTCATCGTCATCGGGCGCCCGCCAGCGTCACCGGCACACCGCCGGCCAGGCCGGTCCCGACGGCGAGGGTCGCCGCCGTGGTCGCGACGAGCGACTCCAGCGGCACCGGCATCGGCCCGCCGGTCCGCACGGCCTTGACGAACGCGGCCAGTTCGGCCGACTGGCCCTTGTCCCGGGCCTTGGGCAGCCGCGAGCTGACCCACTTCTTGTGCCCGTACACCGAGGCCCGCACGAAGTCGTCGAGCCGCAGCACCTTGCCGTCCGCGACGAGGTCCAGCGTCTCCTTGGGGAAGCCGGGCGCGCCGCTGGTGACGTAGCTGAGGGAGGCGGTGGAGCCGTCCGGGTAGGTCAGCAGGACCTGGAGGTCCTCGTTGCCGGGCGTGGCGGTCGCGTACACGGAGACCGGGTCGGCCCCCAGCAGCCAGCTCGCCGTGTCGACGAAGTGACCGCCCTCGCCGGCGAACCGGGAGCCCTCGGTGCCCTGCCGGAGGTACCAGCTGCCGTGCTCCAGCCGGCCCGCGTTGATCAGGTAGCGCAGGCTCGCCGGTCCGGTCCGGGTGCCGAACTGCCTCCTGGCCTCCTGCAGCAGCGGCGAGAACCGGCGGTTGAACCCGACCTGGAGCCGGTCGTTGCCGGACTCCTCCACGGCCGCGAGCACCCCGGCCAGCTCGTCCTCGGTGAGGGCGAGGGGCTTCTCCACGAAGACCGTCTTGCCGGCGAGCAGCGCCTTGCGGGTCAGGTCGGCGTGCGAACTGTGCCGGGTGACCACGAAGACCGCGTCGACGGACTTGTCGCCGAGGACGGCGTCGAGGTCGGTGGTCGCCTCGGCGAAGCCGAACTTCCGCTGGGCATTGGCCGCCGACAGCGCGGTCGTCGTGACGACCGTCGACAGCTCGACGCCCTCGCGCTGCGCCAGGTGCGGCAGCAGCATCGACGTCGCGTAGTTGCCCGCGCCGACGAACGCCAGCCGCACCGGCGTCCTGGAGTACCGGGCCTGGGACGGCAGTCCGCCGGCGTTCGGCCTGACCGCGGGCACGGCCACCACCGGGGCCGCGGTCTCCCCCGTGTGCTCGGGATAGCGGAACAGCACGGCCACGGCCTTGAGTTCGCCCTCCTTCAGGCTCCGGTAGGTCTCGACGGCCTCGTCGAAGCCGGAGACGTGCGAGATCAGCGGCTCGACGTCGACGCGGCCGCGGGCGACCAGGTCGAGGAAGCACGCCAGGTTGCGGCGCTCGGTCCAGCGCACGTACCCGATCGGGTAGTCCCGGCCCTCCAGCTCGTACTCCGGGTCGTAGCGCCCGGGCCCGTACGACCGGGAGAACCGGACGTCGAGCTCCTTCTCGTAGTACGCGTTCCACGGCAGGTCCAGGCTGCACTTGCCGATGTCGACGACCCGGCCCCGGTCGCGGCTCAGCCGCGCGGCCAGCTCGACGGGCTGGTTGCTGCTCCCGCCGGCCGCCAGGTACACCTGGTCCACGCCGTGGCCGTCGGTGAGTTCGGCGACGGCGGCCTCCACGGCCGCGGACGCGGGGTCGCCGCAGGCCGCCGCGCCCAGGCCCTCGGCCAGCTCACAGCGCGCCGGGTCGGGGTCGACGCCGACCACCCGGGCGCCGGAGGCGACGAGGAGCTGCACGACCAGCTGCCCGATCAGGCCCAGGCCGATGACCAGCGCCACGTCGCCGAGCTGCGGCTCGCCCCGGCGGACGCCCTGGAGCGCGATCGCGCCGACGGTGCCGAAGGCCGCGTGCTGCGGGGCGAGGCCGTCCGGCAGAGGGGTGTAGAGGTTCTTCGGGACCCAGTTCAGCTCGGCGTGCAGCGCGTGCTCGTTGCCCGCGCAGGCCACGAGGTCGCCGACCGCCACGTCGTCGACGCCGGCGCCGACCTGCTCGACGACCCCGCACAGCGAGTAGCCGAGCGGCGTGTAGGAGTCCAGCTTGCCCATCACCTTGCGGTAGGTGGCGGGCACCCCGTTGGTGGCGACGCTCTGCACGACCTTGGCCACCTGGTCCGGCCGCGACCGGGCCTTGCCCAGCATCGACATGCCGGCCTCGGAGACCTTCATGAGCTCGGTCCCGGTGGATATCAGCGAGTAGGCCGTCCGGACCAGCACACCGCCCGGCTTGCACCCCGGCACCGGCACGTCGAGCAGCGTCAGTTCACCGCTCTTGTAGTTCTGTACTACCTGTTTCACCGAAGTCCTCTTGTCTCTACGCAGTCAAGGAAGGGTGCTGGTCGGACCCGGCGGTCGCGCCGCGGTACCAGTACTCCAGGGTCAGCACGTGCCACAGGTGCTTGGAGAAGTCCCGCTGCCCGGCGGCGTCCTGCGCGACCATGCGCGCCAGCGCGTCGCGGCGCAGCAGTCCGGAGCCGACGAGCACGCCGTCGTTCACCACCTCGCGCACCAGCGGCGCCAGGTCCCGGCTCATCCAGGCCCGCAGCGGGGCGCTGAACAGGCCCTTGGGCCGGTAGACGATCTCCCGGGGCAGGACCGAGGTGGCCGCCTCCTTGAGGACGGCCTTGCCCTGGCGCCCGACGATCTTGCGGTCACCCGGGACCGCGAACGCGGCCTTGACCACCTCGACGTCCACGTACGGCACCCGCACCTCCGTGGACGCGGCCATGCTCGACCGGTCCGTGTACGCGAGGTTCAGGCCCGGCAGGAACATCCGGGCGTCGCCCAGGCACATGCGGTTGACGAAGTCGTCCAGGTCGTTGTCCCGGTAGACGTCCGCGTGCTCCGTCAGCACGTCCCCGACCGTCCCGGCCAGGTCCGGATCGACCAGGGCGAGCAGCTCCTCCCGGTCGTACATCGTGTAGCTCCGCCGGAACGCCGTCTCCTCCGGCAGGTCGGCGAAGGAGAGGAACCGCTTCGCGAAGCGCACCGACCGGTACCCGCGGCGGGCCGAGGCGACCGGCAGCCGGTCCACGGCCGCGGACACCCCGCGCCGCAGGGGCCGCGGCACGCGCTGGTAACGCAGGGCGATCAGGTTGGCCAGGTGCTTGCGGTAGCCGGCGAACAGCTCGTCGGCGCCCATCCCGGAGAGCATCACCTTGACCCCGGCCTCCCGGGCGGCCTGGCAGATCAGATACGTGTTGATGGCGGCCGGGTCGCCGATCGGCTCGTCCAGGTGGTACGTCATCCGCGGCAGCAGGTCCAGCACGTCCGGGGCGATCTCGATCTCGTGCAGGTCGACGCCGAACCGCGCGGCGACCTGCCGGGCGTAGCGCAGGTCGTCCGGCATGGCCTCGAACCTGGCGTCCTCGGCGCGGAACCCGATCGTGTAGGCCGAGATCCCCGGCTGTTCGGCCGCCGCGAGCGCGGTCAGATAGCTGGAGTCGAGACCGCCCGACAGGAAGGTCGCCACCGGCACGTCGGCCAGCAGATGACGCCGGGTCGACTCCTCGACGACGGCCGCGATGTCCGGGAGGTCCCCGCCGCGGGCCCGCTCCCGGCCCTCGGCCGCCACCTCCCGCAGGTTCCAGAACCGGCCGCGGTCGGTCCGCCCGTCGGGCCGGAAGCGCATCCAGGTCCCCGGCGGGAGCTTCTCCGCGTCGCGGAACGCGCACCGCGAGTCCGGCACCCAGTAGTACAGCAGCGAGGCCACCAGCGCCCCGTGGTCCACCTCCAGGGATCCGCCCGTCACGGCGGCCAGCGCCTTGAGCTCGGAGGCGAACACCAGCCCCTCGCCCCGCCGGAGGAGGAAGAGCGGCTTGATGCCCAGCTGGTCACGGGCGAGCACCAGCTCACCGGTCCGCTCGTCGAAGATCCCGAACGCGAACATGCCGCGCAGCCGGGGCAGACAGTCCGTGCCCCAGCGCCGCCAGGCCTCCAGGAGCACCTCGGTGTCGGAGGTGCCCCGGAAGCGCACTCCGGCCGCCGCCAGCTCGGCGCGCAGCTCCGGCGCGTTGTACAGCTCCCCGTTGTAGGTCAGCACGAGGCCGTCCGAGACCATGGGCTGCGCGCCCGTCTCGGAGAGGTCGACGATGGCCAGCCGACGGTGCCCCAGGTGCACTTCGCCGTCGGCGACGGGGTGGCTGTAACGGCCCGCCCCGTCCGGTCCCCGGTGGGCGAGGGTCTCGGTGAGCCGGTCGGCCACGAGCTTCCCGTCCGGCCACCGGTACGTCCCTGCGATGCCACACATGTCCTACCGTGCCTCCTGGTCGCTTTCCGGTACCCGTGCCGCCCACTTCGGCAGCCGTTCCCCCCGCAGCCGGCCCGCCCCGTTCTGCCGGGCGAGCAGTTCCCCCTGCCCGCGCAGGGCCGTCTGCAGCCCGTCCCACAGCGTGCCGTCGGTCCGGTCGCGCGGGTCGGGGTCGATCAGCACCACCCCGATCACCGGGATGTGCTGGTCCGCGAGCTGCCGCGCCACCGTGTGCAGCCACGCGGCGCTGCCGTGCCCGGCCCGTACGACGAGAACGGTCCGCGTACCGAGGTACTGGAGGTCCGTCCACGCCGTGCCGGGCGCCACCGAGCCGACGCCCACCAGCCGTTCCTGGTGCGCCGCCGCCGCGGCCTGCTCGCCGCTGACCACGGTCGGGCCCCCCGCCTTGCCGCGCCGGTCCACGAGCTGCCGGCCGGGCAGCCCGTCGACGACGACCACCGGCCCGTCCGCCTCCAGCGCCGCCGCGAGGTCGAGGGCGATGCCGCCCGCGCTGCGCGCACAGCCCAGCTCCAGCAGCGACACCGGCTCCGCCGAGCCGCGCACGGTGCGCGCCAGGGAGACGGTGAGCCGCTCGCGGGCCGCCCCGGTCCGGCGGCGCCGCCAGGGCACGGCCGTCCGGCGGGGCAGCTCGGCGATGACCGAGGCGCCCAGGTTCGCGGCGATCTCCCGCCGCAGCACCGGCCGGTCCGCCACGACCGCGCCGACCGCGGAGACGGCGAGCCCGAGGACGAGTCCGAGGGCCAGTCCGATGCCCGCGTCGGTGGCGAGGGCCCGGGGCAGCGAGTGCCGCACCGCGCGCGGCGCGTCCACGATCTGCGTACCGGAGATCAGCCGCGGCGTCCCGATCCGCGCCTCCGCGGCCCGCTGGTCGAAGTCGCTGATCCGCGAGGTGAGTTCGGCCCGGCGGGCGAAGAGCGACTCCATGTCCGCCGACGCCTTCGACCCGCTCGTCGGCGCTCCCTCCCCGATCGACTTGTTGACCTGCGCGAGTTCCCCGCGCATCCGGTCGCGCTGGTCGAGCAGGGCCTTGGCCTCGGAGTTCGCCGCCTCCCTTATGCGCCGCACGTGGTCCGTGACGAACACGTCGGCCAGCGCCCGCGCGCGGGCCACCGCCTGCGCGTCGGTGTCGCCCGTCGCCTCGATCTGCAGCAGGTTGTTGGTCAGCCCGGTCCCCAGGTACTCCTGCATGAAGTCCTCGGGCTTCTCCGCGGACTTCAGCGACGTCAGGGCCTGCTCGGCGATCCGCGTCGTCTGCAGCAGCGCGACGTCGGTGCGGATCAGCGTCCCGGGGTCGTTCGGCTGGTCCTCCTGGTGCGCCACCAGGAGCTTGGTCACCGCCGTCGGCGCGGGCGGCAGCAGGACCGCCACCGCGGCGCCGAGGAGCAGCCCGAGCAGCGCCAGGGAGCACCAGACACGGCGCCGCCTGCGCACCGCCACCACCAGCGTCTGCAGGTCGAGCAGCGGAGCGGCGGCCGACGACTCGGAGGTCGTACTCGTCGTCACCCTCGGACTCCCGTCACGTCGTCGGTCCTCGTCGGCTCCGGTACGGCCGCCTTCCGCGCGCGGCCGGAGGACCGCGCCGGACGGGCCAGGACCGTGCCCGCCAGCACGACGCCGACGACCTCGTGCCGGGCGTCCGCACACGCCTCGGCGACGCCGGCGAGCTCGCCGGCGGTCCAGCTGCCCGCGCTGAGCATGATCAGTGCGCCGGTCTCGTCGTCCCGGTCCGGCAGCATCGGCTGGGTCACCGAGACGGCCGTCACCCGCAGCAGCGGCTCGCCGGCCGCCTCGGCGACCAGCTGTCCGGCGGCCCGGAGAGCGGTCTCGTCGCCCTCCGGCACGACGACCAGCAGCGACCGGGAGGCCGGCAGCCGGTCCCGCAGGCGGGCGCACACCCGCCGGTAGCGGGTCTGCCTGCTGGCCTCGTCGCCCGACGTGCGCGGCACCGGCAGGTCCCAGCGGACGTCGAGGCCGAGGAGCCGGCGGACCAGGCCCCGCGGGCCGCGGCCCTCCGTGCGGTGCGCGGCCCGTTCGGCCGGCACGTCGACGGTGCCCAGCAGCGTCGAGCGCAGCGCGGCGGTGATCTCCGCCTCGGTGCGCAGCCGGCGGCTCATGCGGGCCGCCGTGAGGTGGCCGACGACCGCGATCAGGAAGGCCAGCACCGCCCCGGCGGCGACGAGCTGCGTCCGGGTCGGCGGCGCCTTGCCGTCCGGCCGGGCCGCCGGCCCCATGACGACCAGGTTGGCCTTCACGGCCTTGCTCGAGGCCGGGTCGGCCTGGTCCAGCTTGTCCATCGCCTCGCGCAGCGAGGTGCGCAGCTTCTCCAGGTCGGTGCGGGTCTGCACGCTCTCCACACTGCTGCCCGGGTCGGCGGCGTCGGCCAGCTCGGTGATCCGCCGGTTGGTCTGCTCCACCTGCTTGTGCAGCGCGCTGAGCCGCGCCGCCGCGTCCGGGTCGGTCCCGTTGCCCAGGACCCGCGCGGCGAACGTGACGAACTGACGGGCCGTCTGGTCCGCGAGCCGCTGCGCGCGTTCCGGGGTGTCGGCCGTACCGGAGATCTTGATGATGTTCCCGTCCGACGCCTCGGCGGTCACCTGCTCCCGCAGATCGGCGGCGCTGACCCCGCCCCAGGCGAGGGCGGCCGCCACGCGGTCGACCACCACCGAACTGGTGGCGATCTGCGTCTGGGTGCGGAGCTCGCGCTCCTCCCAGGCCCCCGGCAGCAGGACGGACGCCGAGGTCGTGTAGCGCGGAGGGAACAGCAGGGAGGTGCCGTAGCCGACGAGCGCGCCCACCAGCACCAGCAGGGTGAGCAGCCGCCGGCGCCGACGGACAATCCGCCCGATGGTGACCAGGCGTATCGTGTCATCGCTCAACGGTGCGGCCTCGTCCCTGTGCTGTCGGCGAGCCCGCCTGTGCCGGGGCGCCCGCGCGCCAGGCGGCTTCGTAGGCGTCGAGCAGGGAGCGCTGGGAGTTCCGCCAGGCCAGCGGACCGTTGATCCGCTCCTGGCCGATCTTGCCCATCCGGGCCCGCTCCTCCGGGTCGTCCAGCAGGAGCCCGACGAGCCTGGCGAACTCGGACTCGTCGTTGGCCGGCGCGTAGACGGCGGCGTCTCCGGCGGAGACCCGCGCCTCCCGGAGGTCGAAGGAGACGATGGGCCGGCCCATCACCATGTACTCCAGGACCTTGTTCATGGTCGACACGTCGTTGAGCGGGTTGTACGGGTCGGGGGAGAGACAGACGTCCGCCGTGGACAGGTAGCGCACCAGGTCGGCGTCCGGGACCCGCCCGGTGAACTCCACCCGGTCCGAGAGACCGAGCGTCCGGGACAGCTCGACCATCGCGTCGAAGGTGTCTCCGGCGCCGACGAACACCGCGTGCCAGTCGGTGCGACCGACCTCGTCGCGCAGCTTCGCCAGCGCCCGCAGCGCGTAGTCGACGCCGTCCTGCGGACCCATGACGCCCAGGTAGCACAGCAGGTGGGGCTTGCCGCGCTTCAGCTCCGGCTCGGGCGGCACCGGGCGGAACCGCTCCGTGTCGGGGGCGCTGCGCACCACGAACACGTCCTCGGGCCGCCGGCCGCCGCGGCGCACCGCGACGTCCCGGTAGCTCTCGTTCGTGGCGAGGACGACGTCGGCCGTCCGGTAGGTCATCCGCTCCAGCGCGCACACACCGCGGTAGAGCAGGTCCTCGCCGCGGTCGAACCGGGACAGGTACAGCTCGGGCACCAGGTCGTGCTGGTCGAAGACGAACCGGGCCCCGCGCCGCTTCAGCCGGCGGGCCGGCAGGAAGAGCAGGTCCGGCGGGTTGCAGGCGTGGACCACGTCGACCGGGCCCACCTTCCGGGCCAGCCGGAGGGTGTGCCACAGCGCCGCGCCGTACTCGCGCACGTAGCCGGCCGGGCCGCCGGTGGCGGCCTTCAGCGGGTAGCGGTGGATCCGCACCCCGTCGATCACCACCTCCGCCTCCGTGTCCCGTTTGCTGCCGCGGGGGCAGATGACGTCCACCTGCCATCCCGCGTCGCGCAGGGTCGTGCACTCCTGCCACACCCGCCGGTCGAACGGCACCGACAGGTTCTCCACCAGGATCAGCGCGCGCCGGTTCGGCCGGTCGCCGCTGGTCTCGTCACCAAGCAAGGCCCACGTACCCAGGTTCGGCCCGGCGCGTCTCGGCGTCGGGAAGGCGGATGAGGTCGATGATCAGCGGGCCCTCGCCATGGGGGAGCGCCGCCAGCACGGCCGGGTCCTTCGTCCCGACCAGGCACACCTCGGCGTGGTCGAGCACCTCGTCGACGGAGTCGGCGAGCAACTGCGCGAGGTGCGGCAGCCGGGTCTCGATGTACTCGCGGTTGGCGCCCAGGAGCCGGGAGAGGCTCACGTTGGCGTCGTGGATCCGCAGGTCGTAGCCCTTGCCGAAGAGGCGCTCCGCCAGCTCGACGAGCGGGCTCTCGCGCAGGTCGTCGGTGCCGGGCTTGAAGGACAGGCCGAACAGGCCCACCCGTCGCTTCCCGGTGCGCTCGACCAGCTCCACCGCGCGCTGGAGGTGGTCGGCGTTGGAGGGCAGCACGTGGGAGAGGATCGGCACCGAGACGTCGGCCCGCTGGGCCGCGTGGACCAGGCTGCGCAGGTCCTTGGGCAGGCAGGAGCCGCCGAAGGCGAAGCCGGGCCGCAGGTACGCGGGGCTGATGTTCAGCTTGCGGTCGGCGAGGAACACGTCCATCACCTGGTGCGAGTCCACGCCGAGGGCGTGGCAGACGGCACCGAGCTCGTTCGCGAAGCCGATCTTGAGGCCGTGGAACGCGTTGTCCGCGTACTTGATGGCCTCGGCGGTCGGCACCGGGACCCGGAACACCTCGCCGGGCAGCCCCTCGTACAGCGCCGCCACCACGTCGCCGCTCGCCGTGTCCAGCTCGCCGATGACGGTCTTGGGCGGGTCGAAGAAGTCCTTGACGCTCGTGCCCTCGCGCAGGAACTCCGGGTTGACCGCGACGCCGACGTCCACGCCGGCCGTGCCGCCGACGTACTTCTCCAGGATCGGCACCAGCAGGTTCAGACAGGTGCCCGGGAGCATGGTGCTGCGGAACACGACGGTGTGCCGTCCGCCCCGCTCGGCGAGCGCGGCGCCGATCTCCTCGGTGACCCGCTCCAGATAGGTGGTGCACAGGCTGCCGTTGGGCTCGGACGGCGTGCCCACGCAGATCAGCGACACCTCGCTGTTCATGACGGCCTCGCGGACGTCGGGGGTGGCTCTCAAGGCCCCGGACGCCACGACCTCGGCGACGAGTTCGCCGATCCCCTCCTCGACCACCGGGGCCTTGCCGTCGTTGACCAGGTCGACCTTCACCTGGTTCACGTCGACACCGATGACCTCGTGCCCCATGCCGGCCAGGCACGCGGCCGACACGCAGCCCACGTAGCCGAGCCCGAAAACGCTGATCCTCATGACCCGTCCCTCCCCCCGGGCAGGCCCTTCCGGCCCGCCCTCCGTACGCCCGACCGACCGCGACCCCCGCGCATCAGTAGGCCCCCTGCCCGTACACCACCGCACGCAGCGTCTTCCACAAGATCACCGTGTCCAGCGCGAGCGACCAGTCCTCCACGTACCGCAGGTCCAGCCGGACCGCCTCCTCCCACGACAGGTCGCTGCGTCCGCTGATCTGCCACAGCCCGGTGAGGCCGGGTTTCACCAGCAGCCGCCGCCGGATGTCCGGCCCGTACGCCGCGGACTCCTCCGGCAGTGGGGGGCGCGGTCCGACGAGCGACATCGATCCGGTCAACACGTTCACCAGCTGCGGGAGTTCGTCGAGCGAGTACCGGCGCAGCACCGAGCCGACCCGCGTCACCCGGGGGTCCCTGCGGAGCTTGAACAGCAGCCCGGCGCCCTCGTTGAGCTCGGCCAGCTCGTCCCGCGCCCGGTCGGCCCCGGACACCATGGTGCGGAACTTGAGGATGGTGAACTCGCGGCCGTCCTTGCCGACCCTGCGCTGCCGGTAGAACGCCCCACCGCGGCTGTCGACGAGCACGAGCAGCCCGACGAACGCCATGAGCGGCGCGAAGAGCACCAGCAGGACGGCCGCGCCGAGCCGGTCCACGACCCCCTTGATCGCCCGGCGGCCGCCGGTGAACGTCGGCATGCTCACCCGCAGCAGCGGGATGCCGAGCACCGCGTCGACGTGCAGCCGGGGACCGGCCACCTCCATCAGCACCGGCGCGACCACCATCTCGGCGTCGCTGCCCTCCAGGTTCCAGGCCAGCCGCTGCAGCCGCTCCGGCGACCAGTGCGGGTCCGGCGTGATCGCGACGACCCGGTAGCCGTCGCGGCTGACGTGGTTGGCGACGTCCGCGAGCGGGCCGACGACCGGCACTCCGTCCACGTGGTCGCCGTCGGGCCCCAGGCCGTCGGTCGTGCAGACCGCGTCCACCCGCCAGCCGAGGTGCGGGAACTTGCGGGTGCGGGTGATCAGGTCGCTCACGGTGGCCGGGCTGCCCGCGGCCAGCACCGGCCGCAGGCACCGTCCCTCGTTGCGGTGCCGGTGGAGCCCGACGCGCAGCACGTACCGCGCGGTCATCGTGACGAGGGCTATCGCCGGTATGGCGACGAAGATCCACAGCTTGATGTTGTGCGAGGTCAGCGCGATGCCGCCGAGCGCCAGGATGACGGTCGCCGTGAACAGCGAACGGCCCAGCCGGCGGAACTCCTCGGCGCCCTGGCCGAGTACGGCCGGCGCCCACGACCTGTTCACCGCGAGCGCGGCCAGCACCAACAGCTCGGTGCCGAACGCCAGGATGCCCCACTTCTCGTGCCAGTTGGCCGCGTCGCGGGCCCCGAAGAAGTTCCCGATGGTCCCCGCCACGAGGGCGGTCGCCACGGTGTCGCTCATGATCACGGTACGGCGGTACCGCTGCTCCCAGTCGGTCGACGACCGGCTGATCGGCCCGTTGTCCAGACTCCCGCGCGTTGACGGAAACGGGCTGACTACTCCCCCTTGCCGCACAGAACCCCCCAGGTCCCCAGTGGTTCGACGTGTTCGCCTAACACTGTTCCTCCGCCCGGGAGGTCCCCGCCCTCCCGCACATGACATCCCTGTTCCAGAGCTGCTCGAACGCCTCTGGTCGGCGGCAGGTGACGCACGTGGCTGCCGGCCCCCCGAGGCGCACGGGATCCCGTCGGAACCCCGGGTGCTCCCCGCACCCGAGGCCCTCTCAGGCCCCGCTCATGGATCACCCCCGCACCGGGCGCGGGTGACTCGACTGCTGGTTTTCCGTAGCGCCGGACCTAAAGATCGTTAATGGTCGCCTCGTACCCGAACAGCTGAAGCACGGTCAATCTAGACCATCAGGGAGAGGTCTGGAGAGGGGATGTGTGCAATTCGTGGTCAAGCTTTGATGATGGGCACAGATCGGTCACGAACGGGCGGTGTCTTCGCGCCAACGACCGCCCCAACAGGCTTTTCTCGAAGCTTAGTTCGGACCGGAACGGCATATTCACCTGCGACGGCCCTGGCGGAATGGCATATTCACCGACGGTTGCCGCGGGCGGCGCCAAGCGGAATTGGTGACATCCATATGAGGGTGCCCGGCCGCGCGTCGGCATGTGTGTGCCGGGTGAAGCAATTCCCGGACAATGGGAAATGAGACACCTGACCTGCGGAATTCCCCTTCCTTGCCCAGCTGCGGGTTTATCGGGGAGGAGGAGTGGGACGCGCGAGGCCGAGCGCCGGTCAGGAGTCCGCGTCGTGCCGCCGACATGGGCCGGCGCCACTCCACCGTCCCCGGCCCGCACCGGTTCCGCCGGCCGAGGGCCGGCTTGATGCCGGCCGGAGGATCCGCAGCGAGGCATGGCGGTGCGGGGGCCGGCGGCCATGAGCGCTATCGGGCGCGCCTCGGCCTGCGCCGATGCCGAATGGCAGTCAGGTTGCCACGGGCTCGGACGGTGCCGGGGTGATCGGGGCCGAGGACGCGTTCGCAGTCGGACACGGCCTGCTCCAGCATGCCGAGGCCCTTGCGGAAGCTGCCCGCGTTCACATAGCCGACGGCGAGGTTGGCACGCGAGGCGAGAGTATAGGGGTGCTCGGAGCCGAGGAAGCGGAGGCAGTCGGCGGTGACGCGCCGCATCAGGTGGAGGGCTTGGGTGAAGCGTCCGGCCTGGTGGAAGGAGCCGGCGAGGTTGCCGCGGGCCGTGAGCGTGTTCGGGTGGTGGGGACCGAGGAGCTGCGTGCAGTCGGCGGCGACCTGTTCCTGGAGGCTGATGGCCTTCCACGTGCGACCCGCCTCCTGGTACGAGCTGGCGAGGTTGCCGCGGGCTGCGAGGGTTTCGGGATGGTGTGGTCCGAGGGTCTGCTCGCACTCCGCGACGACCTCTTCCAGCAAGATGGTCGCCTCTGAGGTGCGGTCCGCCTGCTGGAGCGAGGCGGCCAGATTGCCGCGTGCCTTGAGCGTCTCGGGGTGCCGTCGTCCGAGTATGTCTTCGCAGTCGGTCGTCACCTCTTCGTACAGCCTCACGGCCTGGGAGGTGCGACCTGCTTGCTTGTACGCACCGGCCAAGTTGGCCCGGGTGGTGAGGGCGGTCGGATGGTGGTGTCCGAGCAGACGCTCGGTGTCGGCCGCCACCGACTCCAGGAGGACTACCGCCTCCTGGGTGCGTCCGGCCCGCTCGTACCCGCTGGCCAGATTGCTGCGGGCCGTGAGGGTGTCGGGGTGATGATGCCCCAGGAGTCGCTCGTGATCCGCTGCCCCCTCTTCCAGGAGCACGACGGCCTCTTGGGTACGTCCAGCCTGGTAGTACGAGGCGGCTAGACTTCCCCGGGTCGTCAGGGTGCTGGGGTGATCGGGTCCGAGTACCCGTTCGCGGTCCGCCACGACCTGCTCCAGCAGTTCGATCGCCTTCTGCGTGCGCCCGTCCTGCTGGTACGAGTTGGCCAGGATGCCCCGCGCCGCGAGGGTCTCGGGATGGTCGGGTCCGAGCACACGCTCGCCGTCGGCCACCGACTGCTCCAGGAGACCCACGGCCGTGCGCGTCTGACCCGCCTGTTGACAGGCCCCGGCCAGGTTGCCGCGGGCCGTGAGACTGCTCGGGTGGTCGGGACCCAGGATTCGCTCGTGATCCGCCGCCACTTGTTCCAGAAGGGTGATGGCCCGCTGCGTGTGGCCTGCCTGTTGGTACGCGCTGGCCAGGTTGCCCCGGCTGGTGAGGGTGTTGGGGTGGTCAGGGCCGATCAGCCGCTCGCAGTCGGCCGTCAGCACTTCCAGTTGGTCGATCGCCCTCTGGGTGTGACCTGCGTTGCGGTACGACCCGGCCAGATTCCCCCGGGCCGTGAGGGTCCGGGGATGGTCGGTTCCGGAGATCCGCTCGGAGTCCGTCACCAGCCGTTCCAGGAGGCGGATCGCCTCCTGGGTCCGGCCGGCCTGCTGATAGGCGCCGGCCAGGTTGCCGAGGGAACTGAGGGTTTCGGGGTGGTCGGCTCCGATGAGCCGCACGTGATCGGCAGTCACCTCTTCCATGAGACGTACGGCCTGTTGGATGCGACCGGCCTGTTGGTACGAGGCGGCCAGGCTGGCCCGGGCCGCCAGCGCTTCGGAGCGGTCGGGGCCGAGGACGCGTTCGAAGTCGGCCACCGCTCGTTCCAGCAGGCCGAGTGCCTCCTGCGTGCGCCCCGCGTGTTGATAGGAGGAAGCGAGGCTTCCGCGTGCCGAGATGGTGCTGGGGTGGTCGGGTCCGTGAAGCCGTTCACAGTCGGCGGCCACCTGCTCCAGGATGCCCAGGGCCTGCTGGGTGTGGCCCGCCTGCTGATACGAGCCGGCCAAATTGCTGCGGGCCGAGATGGTGAGAGGGTGGTCCGGTCCGAGGCGCTGCTCGCAGTGCGGCACCGCTGTCTCCAGCAGGTCGATCGCCTTCCGGGTGTGGCCCGCGTGCCGGTGGCTGGCTGCGCGCCGTACGCGGATCCCGAGCGTCTCCAGGTGGTCGTCGTCCAGTACCCCTTTCGCGGTGGTGGCGACCCCCTCCCAGTAGGCGGTCGCCGCGCCGATCAGCCCGGCGGCCAGGAGGCTCTCTCCCGCACGGTAGAGCACCGCCCGCCCGTCCTCCTCCCCCCACAGCTCGTCGTGGGCGTGGCGCGCCAGGGTGTCCGTGTTGGTGCGGAGGGTGGCGGCGAGGTCGGGCTGGGACTGGTCGGCTTCGGGCCAGATGTGGAGGAGGGCCCGGGCGGCGGTGGTGGCGAGGAGGGGGAGTTCGCCGGCGGGGGTGTCTTCGAGGACGGCGCGGGCGGTGAGGGCGTGGATGCGGACGGCGCGGGGTTCGGCGGGGGTGTCGTAGGTGAGGAGGGCGTAGCGGTGGAGGAGCTGGAGGAGGGCGTGGGAGCGGTCCTCGGTGACCTGGGCGCCCGCCGGGAGGTGGGTGGCGAGGTGGTCGAGGAGGGGGCCGCCGGCCCAGAGGGCACGGGGGTGGCCGGCGGGGTCGAGGAGGGCGGCGAGACGGAGGGCCGGGACGGCGAGGCCGGTGGGGTCGGAGGAGCGGGCCGCTTCGAGGGAGAGGAGGAGGGCGACGGTGATCTGCCGGCCGTACCCCTCGGTGTCGGCGGTCTCGGGAAGGGCGTCGTCCAGGCGGGTGGCGCGGTTGTCGAAGAGGTGTAAGTAGCGGGTGCAGCTGAGGTTCTCGTTGAGCATGTGGGCGGCGGCGAGGCCGAGGGCGAGCGGCAGGTGGCCGAGGGCTTCGGCGAGGTCGGGGGCCCGCTCGTCGAGGAGGTGGCCCATCCGGTCGCCGCCGAGGCGCTGCCCGAGGTAGGAGAGGGACTCCTCGGGGGTGTAGACGCTGATGTCGATGCGGGTGCGGCCGCCGCCGGTCAGACGGGCGTCGTTGAGGCGGGTGGTGGCCAGGACCCAGCCGGTGCCGGTGCGGCTGACGGGCCACCAGGTGCCGAGCGTGGCGGGGTCGGTGATGTCGTCGAGGACGACGAGCCACCGTCGGTCTGTCGTGACCAGCCACTTCAGCAGGACCCGGGCGTCGGCCTCGGGGTCGTCGCCGGTCGCGCCGGGCAGCCGCAGGTCGGCGGCGGCCTGGGCGTACTGCGTGATGACCTGCTGGAGTTCGGTCGCGGGAGCCCAGATGACGAGGTCGGCGCCCTCGCCGAGGAAGTCGGTGGCGCAGGCGGCGGCGAGCTGGGTCTTGCCGACCCCGCCGCCGCCGGACAGCACCTGGGTGAGGACGACCGATCCGCCGGCCGACCGCGTCCGCTCGATGCGCTCGCGCAGGTCGCCGCGGGCCTGGAAGGCCGTGGCCCGGGTGGGGACCGGGCCCACCTCGACGGGCCACGCCACGTCCTCGCGTACGGGCGCGGTCCGCGGGTGGTCGGCCGTGACCTCTTCCGAGGTGGTGGCGGTGCCGGGGTGTCCGTGGCGGGAGACGAGCCGGGCGAAGTCCGGCAGGGCCAGCGCCTGGTGGACCGGTGCGGCGTGGAGGCGGCGCCAGTCCATGGTGCGGTCGTCCTCGACGGCCACGCCCACGAGCCGGCCGCGGCAGAAGATCGCCGAGCCGGACGCGCCGGCCCACGGCCGTGCGTCCGGGCGGCCCGGCGCGGGCCAGATGCGGCAGTCCAGCACCCACCCCACCGGGGACGTGGACACGGCTGACAGCTCGCCGCGCAGGTCCTCGACATGGACCGGGCCGCCCTCGTCGGCGGCGAACGCGGGGAATCCGGCGCCCCTGTAGGGGAGGGTGCCGGTGCCGCCGGGGCGGCCCCAGACCACCGGGCCCCCTGCCGTCGGCACGGGCTCGGCGAGCCACAGCAGGGCGATGTCGAGGGCGTCCGGTGCCGGGGGGTCGCCCAGCGGGTCGGGCCAGCACACCTCCGCCGGGCCTCGCGCGAGTCCGCCGAAGCGGGAGTGTCCGACCTGGGTCTCGATCCGCTCGGCCCACACGCCTTCGGGCCGGACGACGTGGAGGGCCGTCAGGACCAGTCGGGGACCCACGAGATAGCCGGAACCGCACCCCTGCGGGCCGCCGGTGGCGACCCGTACGAGCCGTCGTGGGTCCATCTCACACCTCCCACTCCCGCAGTCCGGCGCCCTTCTTGTCGGGGGTGGCGGCGGGCGGGGTGGTGGCGGAGCTCTGGGCGGGGACACCGGCGGAGTTCCGCGCGGCCGCGCCGTCCGCCGTCGCTCCGTCGGTGGGTGCCTGCAGACCGCCGGCGCTGCTGCCGATCTTGGCCCGGCTGCCGCCGAGTGCCTCGTCGTGGACCTGGAGGGTGAGGGTGAGGGTCTGCCGCAGGGTGCTCCCCAGGGCGCCGCCGGCTTCTCCGGCGACCTTGGCACCGAAGGCCCCGACCTCGACGTTGACCTTGCCGTTGCCGTCCCGGCGGAACTCCACCTCCAGCGTGAGCTCGGCCTGTTCCACCTCGAACCGGAACTGCTCGTTCTTGCCGTCGTCCTGTGCGGCGTAGAGCTGTCGGCGGAGTTCGTTCAGTGCTTCGGCCAGTGTGATGGGCTCGTCCATGGGACCCCCTCGTTCGTGTCACCCGGTGGTGACGTCCCCCGCCGAAGTCTGTCCTATGCGCCTCATCCACCGCAGGCGTTCACCGGGGAGTTCCCTCCCTGTGCGCCGGCGCGACATCCGAGGCTCGTGGGGCGGAAGTTGCTCGTGTGACGAGGGTCACGCCTGTGGTGCGTGATGTTCGTGAGGGCTGATCCGCTTGATCACGTGGCGGGTACCGCCGCCGTGAGGGGAGGGGGCACCGATGGATCGCGAGTGCCTGACGTGGTGCGCGGCCGACATGGGCCGCCACGCCGCCGAGTTCGTCGAGGGCGTGGCCGCGCGGGGACGGCTGCCGCTGGACTACACGGTGGCCAGCCTGCTGCTGGTGGACCGGCTGATCGAAGGGCTCCGCAGGGGCGGCGCGGGCCGGGACGAGGTGGCCGGACCGCTGGCCGGGCTCGGGGCGTACGTGGGGGAGGTGCTGGTGCGGCGGGCCGGGGCCGTGTGGGTCGACCTGCCGCCCGGCCACCTGCTGCGGTCGGTCTTCACCCACCCGGTCGGGGTGCGGATGCCGGACGGCCGGGTGTGGAACCCGCTGGGCCGCACGGTGAACCGCTTCGAGATCGGGCCGGGCGAGTCCCTCCACACGTACTACCTCACCCTGCATGGCCGGCGCCCGACCCGCCCGCGGGGCGGGCCGGTCCACCGCGCCGAGAGGCCGTCGGGCCCGCCCTGCTGACGGTCTGACAGGATGAACGTTTTCCGGCTCCTCGTGGGGCCCGGAGTCCGGAACGCGTACGGGTTGTGAAGAGGGGCGTGTGGGCGAGGGAACGGGGCGGGCGTCCGGCGCGGCACCCGGCCCGGAGCGGGACGCGGAGCTCGGCGCCGCCGTCGAGCGGGCCCGGCACGGCGACGAGGACGCCTTCGCGACGGCCTACCGGATCGTCCACCCCGGCCTGCTCGGCTATCTCAGGGGCCTCGTCGGCGACGACGCCGAGGACGTGGCCTCCGACGCGTGGCTGGAGATAGCCCGTGACCTCGGCCGGTTCCGCGGGGACGGCGCGGGATTCCGCGGCTGGACCGCGACCATCGCCCGCCACCGGGCCCTCGACCACCTGCGCCGCGTACGGTCCCGGCCCCGCCCCACCGGCATCGAGCAGGACGTCCTCGACCTCCCCGCCGCCGGCGACGCGGCCGGCGCGGCGCTCGACGCCCTGTCGACGGAACGCGCGCTCGCCCTGATCGCCGGACTGCCCCCGGACCAGGCCGAAGCCGTGCTGCTGCGGGTCGTCGTCGGCCTCGACGGACCGACCGCCGCCCGGGTGCTGGGGAAGCGCCCCGGTGCGGTACGGTCCGCCGCACATAGGGGATTGAAGCGACTTGCGCAGCAACTCACGGGGAGAGGGAGGTGACCCATGCCTGACGACGAGCCCACCGCGGCCGCCCTGGAGGCCGCCCTGCGCGCCGCGCTGACCCGGCCGACCCCGTACGCCGGCCCTTCGCTGTCCTCCGGCCCGGCCGGGGACGCCCCGTCGTCCCCGCTCGCGGGCCCGCCCCCGCACCTTGCGCCGGCCGAGGGCTCCGCGCCGGCCGAGGGTGTCTCGCGCACCGCGCCCGTACGTGCCGAGGTCCACCTCGGGCCGGACGGCGGCGAGCCGACGGTGCCGGAGGGCGAGCCGCGGGCCCTCGCCGCCTACCGGGCCGCCCGTGACGCGGGACTGCACGCGGCGGGGCGGACGCGGCGCCGTGACGACTGGACCCCCGCCGCCGCGCGCCGCGGTCCGGCGCGTTCCCTCCGGACCGCCGTGGTCGCGGCGGTCGCCGGCGTCGCGCTGGGCGGCGTGGCCGTCGCGGCGGGCGGCCTTCCCGACGCCTTTCCCGGCAGTGCCTCGCCGGGTCCGGAGCGGCGGTCCGCCGCGAGGACACCGGCTCCTGGCACCGCTTCCGCGGGGGTCGGTGCGACCCGCCCGGTGCCGCCGGAGACCAGCACCCCCTTCTCCCCGTACGGCCACTTCCCGCCGCGCCCGGACCACGGCCGCGGCGACCCGTGCCGCGGGTACGGGAAGCCGGACGGTGCGGTGAAGCCACGCCCGGCGGACCGGGCGCCGGGCCAGGCGGAGAAGCCCCCGAAGGCGAACGGGCCGGACGCCCCGGAGCCCGCAGCGAAGGCGGGGACTCCGGGGAAGCCGGGGACGGCCGGTAGGGCGGGCCAGGCGGACGAGGCGGGCCAGGGGGACAAGGCCGGCCAGCCGGCGAAGCCGCGGGCCTCGGGAGGCGGCGGGCGGCCCGTCAGCCGCCCCTGTGACCATCTCCCGCACCCTGGTCACGACCCCGTCGCCGAGGCGCCTCCGGCACGGCCGGGCGGCCGGCGCCAGCCGGCCCCGTCACCACAGCCGGCCCCGTCACCCCAGCCGTCCCTCGCGCACCCGGGGAAGGCGCAAGGCAGGGTGGCGGCGGGGGCGTCGGGCGCTACGGCTCGATCAGGCCCACCCGGATCGCGTACCGGGTGAGTTCGAGGCGGTCGCGCAGGCCGAGCTTCTGCAGGATGTTGGCGCGGTGGCGTTCGACGGTCTTGGGGCTGATGACGAGGAGTTCGGCGATCTCCTTGGAGCTGTGGCCCTCGGCGACGAGCTTGAGGATCTCCTCCTCGCGCTCGGTGACGGCCTTGTCGGGGAGGGGGCGGCCCTGTTCGGCGCGGTCGAGGTAGCCGCGGACGAGGGCGGTCTCGGCGCCGGGGTAGATGAACGGCTCGTCGCGCACGGCCGCGCGGCACGCCTCGACGAGGTCGCGGTCGGCGACGGACTTGAGGACGTAGCCGCTCGCGCCCGCCTTGAGGGCCTCGAAGAAGTACTGCTCGTTGTCGTACATGGTGAGGATCAGGATCCGCAGCTCCGGCCGGAGGCGGCTGAGTTCGCGGGCCGCCTGGAGGCCGGTGAAGCGGGGCATGGAGATGTCGAGGACGGCCAGGTCGACGTCCTCGGAGCGGGCCAGCGCGACGGCCTCGGCCCCGTCGGCGGCCTCGGCGACCACGGTCAGGTCGGGTTCGGCGTCGAGGATGAGCCGGACGCCGCCGCGGACCAGGGCGTGGTCGTCGGCGAGCAGGATCCGGGTGGGACGCGGGGGAGGGGTCGTCCCGGACGGTTCGGTCATGGTCCCTTCGCCTTCGGGTTCTCGGCGCCCGTGGTGTCCAGGCGGACTTCCGTGCCCCCGCCGGCGGCGTCGCCGACGGCGAGCTCCGCGCCGATGAGGAGCGCGCGTTCGCGCATGCCGCGGAGGCCCGCGCCCTCGGCGGCGCCGCCCGTGCCGCGGCCGTCGTCGCGGACCAGCAGCCGCACCCCGCCGCCGGGCAGCCGGCGCAGGCAGAGGTCGACGTGGCTCGCGCCCGCGTGGCGGGCGGTGTTGGTGAGGCCCTCCTGCGCCACCCGGTACAGGACGAGCTCGGTCTCGGGGTCGAGTTTCGGCAGTCCGCCGTCGATGTGGGGCCGGACGGACAGGCCGCGGGTGGAGAACTCGGAGGCCAGGGAGCGGAGCGCGCTGTGCAGACCGAGCTCCTCCAGGACGCCTGGCCGCAGCCGGCGGGCGATGCGCCGGATCTCGTCGAGGCTGCCCCGGGTGGTCTCCTGCGCCTGCCGGAGCTCCGGCCGCAGCTCGGCGGGGGCGTGGTCGGCGGCGATCTTCAGCTGGAGGAGCACGGCCGTGAGGGTCTGTCCCACCTCGTCGTGCAGCTCCTGCGCGATGCGCCGCCGCTCGGCCTCCTGCGCGGACAGCACGCGTGCGCTGCTGGCGGCCCGCTCGGCCTCCAGCCGGTCGAGCATGGTGTTGAAGGTGCGGGTCAGGTCGGCGACCTCGCCCCGGCCCGCGACGGCCGCGCGCCGTCCCGGCCTCAGCAGGTCCGCCGTCCGCATCGCGCGGGTGAGCCGCTGGAGCGGCGCGAGGCCGACGCGGAGGAGGACGGCGTTGGCGACGAGCATGGCGAGCAGCCCGGCCACCAGGACCACCGCCTCGCCGAGCAGCACGGGGGTGGAGACGGTGACGGGGCCGAAGAGCAGCAGCACGGCGACGACGAGGACCGAGGCGTTCAGGAGGAAGATCCGCCAGTACAGCGACACGGTCCCTCCCTCCGACGGGAACCCGTCGCGCTCGGCCGTCGGCCCCTCTGACCTGCGGCGGGACCCACGTCCCCGCACCATCCTGACCAGGCTCACCGGGTCTTGTCCATCCGTGCCGACACCCATGTCCCGGCCCGTCGGGAAGATGGCACGATGTGCCGGGCCAGGGGGGTGGCGAGCGGAGCCGGCACGCGGTCTCCGCCTGGTGGCCGTGGCCGGCCGCCGCCCGCCACGCCCGGTCACGACACCACACGACACCATGGGAGGGACGGGCCTGTGCCTGCTCCGCGGATGAGAACGACGCCTCTGCCCGGCATCGGAGTCCAGTACGACTTCACGACACGGGAGCACCGCGAGCTGTCGGTCATCGCGCACCGCGACGGCACCCGCACCGTGAACGTCTACCGGGCCGACGACCCCGACGCGTGCGCCCAGTCGCTCCACCTCACCGAGGGGGAGACGGCGTCGCTGATCGACGCGCTGATGCCCGCGCACCACAGCCCGAACGTGCTGCACACCACCGACCTCGGCCTGGTCGCCGAGCGGATCGAGCTGTCGGCCCACTCGTACTGGAACGGTCGGGTGCTCGGCGAGACGCGGATGCGCACGGAGGCGGGCGCCTCCATCGTCGCCGTGCTGCGCCGCTCCGGGGCGGTACCGTCCCCGACGCCGGCGTTCCGGTTCGCCGGCGGTGACACGCTCATCGTCATCGGCACCCGCGAGGGCGTCGACGCGGCCGCCGCGATCCTCGGACAGGAGTGAGGGCGGGTGCACTCTGCGGTCTTCCTGATCGAATTCGGCGCCATCATCCTCGGGCTCGGCCTCCTCGGACGGCTGGCCGGCCGCTTCAGCTTCTCCCCGATCCCGCTCTACCTCCTCGCCGGGCTCGCCTTCGGCAACGGCGGCCTGCTGCCGCTCGGCGCGAGCGAGGAGTTCGTCGCCATCGGCGCCGAGATCGGCGTGATCCTCCTGCTGCTCATGCTGGGCCTGGAGTACACGGCCAGCGATCTCGTCTCCAACCTCAAGACCCAGTACCCCGCCGGGCTGGTCGACTTCGCGCTCAACGCGCTGCCGGGCGCCGCCGCCGCGCTGCTGCTCGGCTGGGGTCCGGTCGCCGCCGTCGTCCTGGCCGGTGTCACCTGGATCTCCTCCTCGGGCGTCATCGCCAAGGTCCTCGGCGACCTCGGCCGCCTCGGCAACCGCGAGACGCCGGCGATCCTCAGCATCCTGGTGCTGGAAGACCTGGCCATGGCCGTCTACCTGCCCATCATCACGGCCCTGCTCGCCGGCGTCGGCCTCGCGGCCGGCAGCGCGACGCTCGCGATCGCCCTGGGCGTGGCCGGCGCGGTCCTCTTCGTGGCCGTCCGCTACGGGCGGCTGATCTCCCGGTTCGTCTCCAGCGACGACCCGGAGAAGCTGCTCCTCGTGGTCCTGGGCCTGACCCTGCTGGTCGCGGGCGTGGCCCAGCAGCTCCAGGTCTCGGCGGCCGTCGGGGCATTCCTGGTCGGCATCGCCCTGTCCGGTGAGGTCGCGGAGGGCGCCCACGCGCTGCTGAGCCCGTTGCGCGACCTGTTCGCCGCGGTCTTCTTCGTCTTCTTCGGGCTCCACACCGACCCCGCCAGCATCCCGCCGGTCATCCTCCCGGCGCTCGCCCTGGCCGTCGTCACGGCGCTGACCAAGATCGCCACCGGGTACTGGGCGGCGCGGCGCGCGGGCATCGGCGTGAAGGGCCGCTGGCGGGCCGGAGGCACGCTGGTCGCGCGCGGCGAGTTCTCCATCGTCATCGCCGGGCTCGCCGTCACCGCCGGAGTGCAGCCGCAGCTCGGCCCCTTCGCCACCGCCTACGTGCTCGTCCTCGTCGTGATCGGCCCGCTGACGGCCCGCTTCACCGAGCCGATCGCCGCCGCCGTGGCCCGTCGTCGCGCGCCGGAGCCCGAGGGGACGGCCGTGCGCGGAGCCGTGCGCGGCCCCGGCCGGGGGACGGCCCCGGCCGATACCGCGTCCGAGGCGGCCGCACTCTCCCCGAAGACCGCCGACGGGCCGCGGGACGCACCCGGCCCGCGCGACGCCCCCCGCGCCGGCGGTGCTCACGACCCGCACGGCGGGTCCACGGCCGACGAGACCGACGGCGCGGACAGCGTCGACGGCAGGAGCGCGGCCGACCGGGTGTGAGCGGCACGCGGGGTGCGGGTGTGCCCGGAGGGACGGGAACCCGCCTGAACGACGGGAGTACGGCCGGCCGGGTGTGAGCAAGGTCCGACGTGTGCGGGCCACGAGCGCCGCGCGGGCCCGGATGCGGTGCGCCCCGCCGGCCGCGGCCGGCGGTCAGTACGATGGCCTGCCGTTCCCCGGCCGGTGAGCGGGCGGGCGGACCGACGGACGCGCCGGCGGGCGGACCGCGGCGGCGACGGTGGGCAGGAGGACGGCGGCATGGTGGACCGGGCGGACGACGGGACGGGTGCCGCGCCGCGCAGGCGCGGGCAGGGCGAGCTGGAGGCCCAGGTGCTCGCCGTCCTCCGCGAGGCGTCCGAGCCGGTGCCGGTGGCCTGGGTGCGCGAGCGCCTCGGCGGAGCCCTCGCCTACACCACGGTGATCACGATCCTGACCCGGCTGCGGGCGAAGGGCGCCGTCGAGCGCGAGCGGTCCGGCCGCTCCTTCCGGTGGACCGCCGTCGCCGACGAGGCCGGTCTCGCCGCCCTGCGGATGCGGAAGGTGCTGGACGCGGAGGCCGACCGCCAGGCGGTCCTGGCCAGCTTCGTCACCGCACTCTCGCCGAACGACGAGCGACTGCTGCGTGAACTGCTCTCCAGGGAAGCCGAGGAGGAGGAAGGCTAGCCGCCATGGGAGTCTTCGTCTTCCTTCCCCTGGTCCTCCCGCTGACCGCGTGGCCGGTCGCGCGCCTCGCCGAACAGCGGCTCCATCCGCGGACGGCGACGCGCCTGCTCGCCGTCCTGGCCGGCGTCTCCGCCGTGTGCAGCACGCTCTGCCTCGGCCTGCTCATGATCGTGGGCACGGCCCAGCTGCCGGGCAACCCGCTGCCCGACGGCTGGTCCGATCCCGACGTCCGCGCCGCCGTCCCGTACGACGAGATCGCCGGCCGGGCCGCCATCCCGGCCCTCCTCGCCGTCCTCGTCTCCTGCGGCGTCGCGGCCTGGCGCCAGCTCCGCGCCCGCCGGCGCGCGGCCGGCGCGCTGGCCGGGCTCCCCGCCACGTCCGTCGCCGTGCTGCCGGACCCGACGCCGTACGCGTACGCGCTCCCGGGCGGCGCCCGGGAGCGGCGGGGCCGCGGCGGCGGCCGGGTCGTGGCGAGCACGGGGATGCTGGCCGGGCTCTCGTCGGCGGAGCGCCGGGCGCTGTTCGCCCACGAGCGGGCGCATCTGGCCGGGCGGCACCACCGGTACCTGCTCGCGGTGCACCTGGCCGCGCGCGCCAATCCGTTCCTGCTCCCGCTGCGGACCGCCGTCGCCTACACGGCCGAGCGCTGGGCGGACGAGGAGGCGGCGGCGGAGGTCGGCAGCAGACGGGCGGTGGCGCGCGCGATCGGCCGGGCGGCGCTGCTGTCCCCGCGGGCGTTCGCGGCGACGCTGCCCGCCCTTGCGGCGGCCGGACCGGTGCCCCGACGGGTCGCGGCCCTGATGCGGCCCGCCCCGCTGGTCGGGGCGTGGCCGCCGGTGTTCACGGCGGTGGGGCTGGCGGCCTGGGGCGCCGCGTTCGGCGTGGCCGTGTCGGCGCTGTCCTCGGCGAACTCCGCCGTGACCCTCTTCCTCGTCCTGCACGCGACCGCCGCGCCGATGTGAGGCGCACCGACGTGGACGGCCCCGGTCCGACCGTCGCGCCGATGTGAGGCGCACCGACGTGGACGGCCCGGACCGACCGCCGTGCCGGGGTGACCGGGGCGGCGGCCGCGCGGGGCGGGCGGGGCGCCGTGACGCCGTGGGGACCTGGGGCCTGTCGTCACCATCCCCTCTGCCCCGCGACGGGCCGCCCTTCGGGCAACGAGGGGATGGTGACGACAGGCCCTAGAGGTCGAACTCGTGGGGCGGCAGGTCGAGGGTGAAGCACGCCTCGCGCACCACGGCCTGCTCGGTCTTGTCGAAGTCGCCGTCGGCGCCGCCGATGACGATGCCGATCTGGACCACGGCACGGGCCTCGGCGGGCTTCTTCTTCGCCTTGGCGATCTCCTGGAGCACGCTCACCTTGCCGAAGTCGAAGTCGGCCGTGAGCTTGTTCAGGTTGTCGTCGAAGCGGCGCTGGAGGTCGGTCGCGTCGAAGTTCTGCAGCACCTCGTTGGTCGCGATGAGCTGCGCGACCCGGCGGCGCTCGGCGGGGTCGATCGTGCCGTCGGCGGCCGCGACCAGGGCGCACATGGCCATGCTCGCGTCGCGGAACGCGCCGCTCTTCAGGTCGTTCTTCTTCGCCACCAGCTGGGTCTGCATCGTCGATGCGGATTCCTTGATGCGGTCCCACAGGGCCATGAGTACTCCCGACGTCGGTTACTTCTACGAACGTGTAGAACGTAGCAGCGGGCGGCGGGGTTCCCGGGGCGGACGAGGCATTCGGAACGGACGGGGTACCCGGTACGGGAATGACCCGCGCGTCGAGCGGTCAAGGGCGCGAGGGGGTGCGGTGGTGCGCTCCCGCGGCGCCGCTCACACGCCCATCAGCAGCAGCGAGGCCCAGAGGGCGGTCGTCGAGGCGACCAGTGCGGCCGGGACCGTCAGCAGGCCGAGCCGGGTGAACTCGCCGAGCGCCACGGGGTGCCCGTGGTCCTGGGCGACCCGGCGCCACAGCAGGGTGGCCAGGGAGCCCGCGTACGTGAGGTTGGGACCGATGTTCACGCCGAGCAGCACCGCCAGCACCGAGCCTGGACCGGAGGCGGCCGCCAGCGGGACCAGCGCCAGGGTGGCGGGCAGGTTGTTGATCAGGTTGGCGAGGACGGCGGCGAGCGCCGCGGTGCCGAGCAGGGCCGGGAGCGAGGTGCCGTCGGGCAGCACGTGCGCGAGGACGGAGCCGAGGCCGTTGTCGACGACCGCCCGGACGACGACGCCGAGCCCGAGGACGAACGCGAGGAAGGGCAGCGACGCCGAGCGGACGAGGGTGCGCGCGGTGGTGCGGCGGTGGGCCAGGGCGTGGACGGCCAGCACGGCGGCTCCCGCCGCGGCCGCCCAGGCCGGGTCGACGCCGACCGCCGAGGCGACGCCGAAGCCGGCGAGCGTCGCGGCCACCGTCCACAGGGCGAAGTGCGGGAAGGGCACCGCCTCGGGCGGCTCGACGGGGTCGGCCGGGGCAGCGAGGTCGCGCGCGAAGAACCGGCGGAAGACCGCGTACTCGACGGCGATGGCGACGAGCCAGGGGAGCAGCATCAGCAGGGCGAACCGGGTGAAGCCGACCCCGGCGGCGGTGAAGGCGAGCAGGTTCGTCAGGTTCGACACGGGCAGCAGCAGCGAGGCGGTGTTGGACAGGTGCGCGCCGGCGTAGACGTGGGGCGCGGGGCGGGCCCCCATCCGCGCGGTGGTCGCGAAGACCACCGGTGTCAGCAGGACGACGGTCGCGTCCAGGCTCAGGGCGGCGGTGATCAGCGAGGCGAGCACGAAGACGGCCCCGAGCAGCCGCCGCGGCCGCTGGTGCGCCCGCCGGGCCATCCAGGTGCCGCACGCCTGGAAGAGCCCCTCGTCGTCGCAGAGCCTGGCGAGGACGAGGACGGCCGCCAGGAAGCCGATGACCGGCCCCAGCCGCTCCGTCTCCTCGCGCACGGCCGCGGGGGTGACCGCGCCGACCGCCAGCACGACGCCGGCGGCGGGCACGGCGAAGGCCGCCTCGGGGAGGCGGAAGGGCCGGACGACGGCGCAGACCAGCACCACGACCAGGGCGAGCACGGAGACGAACGCGACGAGCATGTGTTCGATGATGCAGGGCGGCTCCGGGTCGGTGGCCGCCGGGGGTGATCCGGGGCGCGGGGCGGCCTCCGGGCCGTCCGAGCTGACGGCCGATCAGAAGTGCGTGCGGGTGAAGGGCTTGTGGGCGCTCCCACGATCAATAAAATGTCACACACCATACGAGGAGTCGGAGTCCATCCATGGCCCACGAGCAAGACCCCGCGCACCGCGCCCGCCCCTGGCACGGGATCATGGTCGCCACCGCCCTGCCCTTCCGCGGCGACGGCACCGTCGACCACGACGCCTACGCCGAGCACGTGGCCTGGCTGATCGCCCACGGCTGCGACGGGGTGGTCCCCAACGGGTCGCTCGGCGAGTACCAGACCCTCACCGACGAGGAGCGCGCCCGGGTCGTCCGCACCGCCGTCGAGGCCGCCGGGGACGGGGCCCGCGTGATGCCCGGCGTCTCCGCGTACGGCAGCGCCGAGTCCCGCCGGTGGGCCGAGCGGGCCGCGGAGGCCGGCGCCGGGTCCGTCCTCCTCCTGCCGCCCAACGCCTACCGCGCCGACGAGCACGCCGTACGCGACCACTACGCCGCGGTCGCCGCCGCGGGCCTGCCCGTCGTGGCGTACAACAACCCGATCGACACCAAGGTCGACCTCACCCCCGGGCTCCTGGCGAGCCTGTACGCCGACGGCAGCATCGTCGCGGTCAAGGAGTTCAGCGGCGACGTCCGCCGCGCCTACGAGATCGCCGAGCTCGCCCCCGGGCTCGACCTGATCGTCGGCGCCGACGACGTCCTCCTGGAGCTGGCCGTGGCCGGCGCGGTCGGCTGGATCGCCGGCTACCCCAACGCCCTCCCGCGCACCTGCGCCGCCCTCTACCGCGCGGCCGTCGCCGGAGACCTCGGGGTCGCCCTCCCGCTCTACCGGTCCCTGCACCCGCTGCTCCGCTGGGACTCCAAGACCGAGTTCGTCCAGGCCATCAAGCTCTCGATGGACCTGGCCGGCCGCCCCGGCGGACCGACCCGCCCGCCGCGCCACCCGCTCTCACCCGAGCAGGCGGCCGTCGTCCGCGCCGCCACGGAGAAGGTCCTCGCGGAGGGGCACGCGTAGGGCGATCCCGTGGCCGACGGGGCCGTCACCGCCCCATCCGGCCGCCCGCGTACGCCCCGGCCACCGACGCCGTACGCGACCCCGGCCACCGTCGCCCGCCCCCGGGCCGCCGTCCGTACCCGCCCCGTGCCGACCCGGCCCACCGGCCCACCTGAATCGCGCCGCCCCCCGACCCGTCCCCCGCCCGCCCGACCCCAGCCCGTTCGCCGCCCGAGAGGACGACCCATGCGCACCCGCCACGTCTACCACGCGGTGGACTCCCATACCGAGGGCATGCCCACCCGTGTGATCACCGGCGGCGTCGGCGTCATCCCCGGAGCCACGATGGCCGAGCGCCGGCTCCACTTCATCGCGCACATGGACCACCTGCGCACCCTCCTCATGTACGAGCCGCGCGGCCACGCGGCGATGAGCGGCGCGATCCTCCAGCCGCCGACCCGCCCCGACGCCGACTACGGCGTCCTCTACATCGAGGTCTCCGGACTGCTGCCGATGTGCGGGCACGGCACCATCGGGGTGGCGACCGTCCTCGTCGAGACCGGCATGGTGCCGGTCGTCGAGCCCGTCACCACCGTCCGCCTCGACACCCCGGCCGGGCTCGTCAGCGTGGACGTCCAGGTGGACGACGGCGCCGCGAAGGCGGTCACCCTGACCAACGTGCCGTCCTTCTCCGTCGGGCTCGACCTCAAGGCCGAGGTCCCGGGGTACGGCACCGTCACCTACGACCTCGCCTTCGGCGGCAACTTCTACGCCTTCGTCGACCTCGACTCCCTGGGCCTGCCCTTCGGCCGCGCGCACAAGGACGAGCTGCTCGCCGCCGGTCTCGCCGTCATGGAAGCCGTCGACGCCGGGCCCGACCGGCCCGTCCACCCGGAGGACCCCGCCATCGCCGGGGTGAAGCACGTCTACCTGGCCGCGCCGGGCTCCGACGCGACCCGCTCCCGCCACGCGATGGCCATCCATCCGGGCTGGTTCGACCGTTCGCCCTGCGGTACGGGCACCAGCGCCCGCATGGCCCAGCTGCACGCCAGGGGGCTGCTGGCCCCGCACACCGACTTCGTCAACGAGTCCTTCATCGGGACCGAGTTCACCGGCCGGATCATCGGCGAGACCACCGTCGGCGGACGGCCCGCCGTCGTCCCGACCGTCACCGGCCGGGCCTGGATCACCGGCACCGCCCAGTACTTCCTCGACCCGGACGATCCCTTCCCCGCGGGCTTCCTCCTCTGATCCGGGGGCGGAGGGCCCGTAGGCGGAGGGCTGCGGACGGAGAAACGTGACATTGTACGATGCTCCTCCGCCAGATCTCGGAGGACGCACGATGGGTGACCTGAAGCAGTACGGCCTGGTCCGGGCGCAGGAAAGGCTCCGCGACCAGGTCGGGCACGCCCTCCGCGCGGCCCTCATCGCCGGCGAACTGCGGCCGGGCCAGGTCTACTCGGCCCCCGGACTCGCCGCCGACCTCGGCGTCTCCGCCACGCCCGTCCGCGAGGCGATGCTCGACCTGGCCAGGGAGGGCCTGGTCGAACCGGTGCGCAACAAGGGCTTCCGTATCACCGAGGTCAGCGGGCGGGACCTCGACCAGTACACCGAACTGCGCACCCTCATCGAGGTCCCCACCGTCGGCCGCATCGCCGAGACGGCCGACCGGGACCGGCTGGAGGCGCTCCGCCCCGTCGCCGAGGAGATCGTCGCCCGCGCCCGCGACCACGACCTCATCGGCTACCTGGAGGCGGACCGCCGCTTCCACCTCGCGCTGCTGGCCCTCTCCGGCAACGAGCGGCTCGTCGAGACCGTCGGCGAACTCCGCAAGCGCTCCCGGCTCTACGGGCTGACCGCCCTGGACGAGGCGGGAAAGCTGGTCACCTCCGCCGAGGAGCACCTCGAACTCCTCGACCTCATGACCGCGGGCGACGCGCGCGGCGCCGAGGAGTGCATGCGCCGCCACCTCGGCCACGTGCGCTCCCTCTGGGCCGACGACGCCCACGGCGACATCCCCGCCCCGGGCCGCGAGACGTCCACGCCGAGCCGCGGGACGGCTGCCTTGAGCCGCGGGACGGCGCCCTCGCCCCGCGAGGCGGACGTCCCGCGGGGCGAGGGCGCCGGGCGGCCCGGCGTCGCCATCCGCTAGCCGCGTCCTGCACGCGCGATCGGACGGGCGGCACGCGGAGCGCGACACGGACTCCGGCGCAGGCTCCGGGGCGGGCTCCCGCACGAGCACCGAAGCGAGCACGGAACCGGGCTCCGGTGCGAGCACGGAAGCGGACTCCGGTGCGGTCCCCAACTCGGGGTCTCCCAGGGCGAATCGGGACCCTGGACAGCCTCGGGGCGATCTATATGCTGTGGCCATGCTTCCTGCCGCCCCGACGCCCGCGCACGCCGCCGGCGCCGCTTCCGTGCCCCCGCCCGCCACCGCCTCCCGGCTGGCCCAGGTCGGAGCGTCGCCGGTACGGGAGATCCTGGCGCTCACCGCGCGGCCCGAGGTGATCTCCTTCGCCGGGGGTCTGCCCGCCCCCGAGCTGTTCGACGTCGAGGGCATACGGGCGGCCTACGACCGGGTGCTGGCGGAGCAGTCGCAGCACGCGCTCCAGTACTCGACCACGGAGGGCGACCCCGAGCTGCGGACCGCCGTCGCCGAGCGGCTCACCGCCCGCGGCCTGGCCACGGAGGCCGACGACCTGCTCGTCACCACCGGCTCGCAGCAGGCGCTGACGCTCCTCACCACGGCACTCGTCGAGCCCGGCGCCGTCGTGCTCGTCGAGGACCCCTGCTACCTCGCGGCCCTCCAGACCTTCGGCTTCGCGGGGGCCCGGGTCGTCCCCGTGCCCACCGACGACCAGGGCGTCCTCCCGGCCGCCCTCGACGAGATCGCGGCCCGCGAGCAGCCCACCCTCCTCTACCTCGTCCCCACCTTCCAGAACCCCACCGGCCGCACCCTGCCCGCCGACCGCCGCGCCGCCGTCGCCGAGGCCGCGGCCCGCCACGGCTTCTGGATCGTCGAGGACGACCCGTACGGCGAACTGCGCTACGAGGGCGAGCGCGTGCCCTGGATCGCCGCCGGGCCGGCCGCCGCCGACCGCACCGTCCTGCTCGGCTCGTTCTCCAAGGTGATGGCCCCCGGCCTCCGGCTCGGCTTCCTGCGCGCCCCCGCCGGACTGCGCCGCGCCTGCGTCATCGCCAAGCAGGCCGCCGACCTCCACACCTCGACCATCGACCAGGCCGCGGCCGCCCGGTACCTGCGCGACAGCGACCTCGACGCCCACGTCGCCGTCATGCGCGCCGCCTACCGCGAGCGCCGCGACGCGATGCTCGAAGGGCTCCCCGCCGCCCTCCCCGAGGGCGCCCGGTGGAACCGCCCCGAGGGCGGCATGTTCATCTGGGCGACCCTGCCCGCGGGCCACGACGCCACCGCGCTCCTGCGGACGGCCGTCGGCCACGAGGTGGCGTACGTGCCCGGCGCACCCTTCTTCTGCGGCGAGCCCGACCCCGGCGCCATGCGCCTGTCGTTCACCACCCACGCGGCGGACGAGATCAGGGAGGGCCTGCGCAGACTGGCCAAGAGCTTCGTCTGACGCCAGGTCTCCGGCCGCGCGACGGGCCGAGTTGACATACCGGCCCGGCCCCGCGCCGCCGGCCCGGCATGGGCCGACCGGGTGACTTCCGCCCCGCGTCGGCCACGGCCCGGTCACGACCTCGTGTCGTTGTTGGGCCGAACGGGTGAGGAGCGGGAGGATGGGTCCATGAGTAGGTACGAGAGGTACGACGTCACCGACGAGCAGTGGGAGGGCCTGGCGCAGGTCGTGCCGCTGCGCGGACGTGACGAATGGCCGTCCAGGGTCGACCACCGCACGATCCCCGAGCAGTACGAGTCCGCAGAACAGCGCCGCATGGTGGTGCTCCGGGTGCAGGTGTTCGCCGACGCCCGCGAGGTCGCCGAGTACCTCGTCGCCCAGATCCCGGTGCTCCTCGACCTGACGAGCGCCGACACCGAGGTCGCCAAGCGCATCCTCGACTTCAGCAGCGGCGTCGTCTTCGGGCTCGGCAGCGGCATGCACCGCGTCGACCGCAACGTCTTCCTGCTCGCCCCGGCGGGCACGGAGGTCGAGGGCGCGGAGGGCGAGGACGAGGAGGACGTCGTGGGAAGCCGGACGGCCGGCGTCCCCCGATCGTAGGAAGACCATCTCGCCGTAACGGTTCGTCAGGGAATCGGCTGCGTACGGTCCGGGCATGGACCTCACCGGCGGCACCACGCTCGCCCGCACGTCAGACGCGCCTCCCTCCGGCGTCGCCCGCTCCGGCACCGACTCGCCCGTCCGCCCGGACGCCCCCTCCCCGCAGGCCGTCCCCCCGGGACCGCCGCCGTCCGCGACGGGGCCGCGCCCCGGCTCCGGACGCCCCGCCGGCCCCGTCCCGCGCTCGCGTGCCTCCGTCCCCGAGGCACGGGGCCCGTCCGGCGGCGCGGCGGGGCCCGGGCGGGGCGTCGCCCGGCCCGCCGTCACCGAACTGCGCCTGTCCGCGTTCGCGGGGCACCGCGGAGCCGCGCACCCGCTGGGGCCGGTGACGCTCTTCGCCGGCCCCAGCGGCAGCGGGAAGTCCACCACGCTGCGGGCGTACGAGGCGCTCGCGCGGCTCGGCGCCGGGGACCCGCTCGACGAGGTCTTCCCCGACGCCGCCGACCTGGTCCCCGAACGGGCCAGGCCCGACGCCCAGGGGCGGCGCGGCTTCCGGATCGGGTGCACCGTGGACGGTCCGCAGGGGCCGGTCCACCTGGACCTCGCCGTCCAGGCCGAACCCCGGCTGAGGATCGTCGGCGAACGGCTCACCGCACGGGGCCGCACCCTGCTGGCCACCGCGCTGCGCGACCCGGGCCGCAGCACCGTCCAGGCCGCCTGGCACACGGCCGGTGCCACCCCCGTGACCCGCGCACCGCTCCCCGACGACCTGCTCGGCACGGCGCTGCTGCCGCTGCGCGTCGCGGGGAAGACCGCCGGGCAGCTGGAGGTGCTCGCCGCCGCGGAACAGGTGGTGATCGGGCTGATGTCCGCCTTCGCCTGCGACCCCCGGCCCGAGGGGATGAGGGCGCCCGTCCCGCCCGGCGAGGGGCGGCTCCGGCGCGGCTGCGGCAACCTCGCCGAGGTCCTCCACCGCACCCACACCGACTGCCCGCGCCGCCACCAGCGCCTCGCGGCCGTCGCGGGAGCGGGCTGTGCCGGGCCCGTCACCGGGCTCGGCGTCCGGGAACTCCCCGACGGCACGGTCCGGGCCCTCCTCGAACGCGGCGGCCGGCCCCCCACCCCGCTGGGCCGCCTCGGCGACGGCGAGCTCCGCTATCTGGCGCTCGCACTCACGCTGCTCACCGGCCCCGGCGTGCTGGCGATGGACCGGCTCGCGGAGGTGCCCGACGCCATGCAGGGGCTGACGGTGCTCGCCGACGGCCTCGACCGCGGCCTCGACGGCCGGCAGCTGGGCGAACTCCTCGGGCTCGCGGCCGGCATCGCCGCCGACGGCCACGTCCGGCTCGCCGGCACCGTCGGGGAGCGCGTGGCGGAGGAGGCCCGGCGGACGCCCGGGGTGACCGTGGTAGACCTGGCCGGATGACCGACAACCATGACGTGGCCGGACTCCAGCGCAGGCTGGTCGAGTTCGCGGCCGCGCGCGACTGGCAGCCCTACCACACCCCCAAGAACCTGGTGGCGGCGCTCAGCGTCGAGGCCGCCGAACTCCTGGAGATCTTCCAGTGGTTGACGCCGGAGCAGGCGGAGCGGGTGATGGACGACCCCGAGTCGGCGCACCGCGTCTGCGACGAGGTCGCGGACGTCCTCGCCTATCTCCTCCAGTTCTGCGCGGTGCTCGGTGTCGATCCGCTGGAGGCCCTGGCGGCCAAGATCGACCGCAACGAGGTCCGGTTTCCGGCCCGTCGGAGGGCCGGAGGGGACGAGGAAGGGGACGAGGAAGGGGGCGCGGGAGGGGATACGGACGCCGATCGTCACTCTTCGGAGTGATCGGCTTTCCCTCGTCGAGCTTCCTGTCCACAGATTTCCGAATTCCCCTGGTGGAGAGGCTCAGGCTGCCTCACGCTGGGTAATGGATGGAGTGGGTAGCAAGTCGTAGGAACGGGGGCGGCGTTGATGGACGCGGAGCGACTCATCACGCTCGGCCGGCGGGCGCTGGCGGAGAGCGGGACGGCGCAGGACATCGTGGCGGAGGCATGGCAGGCCCAGGCCCTCGCGCAGGCGATAGGGAGTCGACTCGCCCTCTGCGGGCCGATGGAGCTGCGGGGCGACGCGCGGGGGCTGAGTGAGCTCGGGGAGTACCCGATGTGGGGGGCCGGCGGCCCCCGTGCGGCCCAGCTGACCGAAGTGGGGGACCCGCGCGGGACGTTGACCGCGCTGGGGGCGTTACTGGGGGAGGTGGGGATCGCGCTGGTCGGGGTGGCCTGCGCCACCGACGAGGAGGCGCTCTACTGGCAGTGCATCGAGGCCATCGACGCCGCCGACGAGTCGAGCGACCGGGTCCGGGGGATGCTGCGGCGCCTCGCGGTGCGGGACGGCGAGCGGGCCCGCCCGCCCGACCCGGCCCGCGGCCGCGCGGGCCCCGGCCGGGGCCCGGCGTGAACGGCCCCTGGCGGACGGCCGGGGACGCACGGAAGGCGGAGGGTCCGGGCCGGCCCCGCGGCGTCCGGCTAGAAGTCGCCGCCGCGGGGGCCGTGACCGGGACGGCCGGGCTCGCCGTGCTCGCCGCGGTGCCGTCCGGGGAGGTCGTGCGGGCCGGTCCGGTGGGGCTCGCGGTCGTGCTGCTCGGGCTCGTGGCGGTCGGCCGAGGACTGCAGGTCGGCGTCGAGCTGGGAGAGGTCGGCGGAGAGCGCCGCCATGAGCTCCTCCATCTGCTGGAGCAGGCCCTTGGGGGCGTTGGCGGTCTTCTGCTCGGGCACGCACTGTGCTGCCGGCTGTTCGGGAACGGCCCGCTCGGGCGCGGCTTCCTGGGACATGGCTGCCTCCTCGACCGGGACCCCACCGCCGAGGACGGGGCCACGAGAGAGAGCGACGCACCGGCAGCGGCCGCCGGCACGAGGGCCGGGCGGTCCGGCTCCGCCCGAGCCAACGACGGGTCCCGGGCCCCGGTCACTGGCCAGGGCGGACGCGCCCCGCCAGGGGGTCGGATATTCACCCGACCGTGCCGGGGCGGACGGCGGGCTGACGGAGAGGTTGACAGGCACCCGACGGTGCAGGATGGAGGCATGGATCTTCGCATCTTCACGGAACCCCAGCAGGGAGCCGACTACGACACCCTCCTCGCGGTGGCCCGCGCCACCGAGGAGCTCGGATTCGACGCGTTCTTCCGCTCCGACCACTATCTGAGCATGGGCTCCGGCGACGGGCTGCCCGGCCCCACGGACGCCTGGATCACCCTCGCGGGCCTCGCGCGGGAGACCAAGCGCATCCGGCTCGGGACGCTGATGACGGCCGGCACCTTCCGCCTTCCCGGAGTCCTCGCCATCCAGGTGGCCCAGGTGGACCGGATGTCCGGCGGCCGCATCGAACTGGGGCTGGGCGCCGGCTGGTTCGAGGAGGAGCACCGGGCGTACGGCATCCCGTTCCCGCCGGAGAAGTTCGGCCGGCTGGAGGAGCAGCTGGCGATCGTCACGGGGCTGTGGGCGACGGAGGTCGGGAAGACCTTCAGCCACGAGGGGGAGTTCTACCGGCTCACCGACTCGCCCGCGCTGCCCAAGCCGGCGCAGGAGAAGATCCCGGTGCTGATCGGCGGCCACGGCGCGAGCCGGACGCCGCGGCTGGCCGTGCGGTACGCCGACGAGTTCAACATCCCCTTCGCCTCGCTGGAGGAGACCGCGCTCCAGTTCGGCCGGGTCCGGGCCGCCGCCGAGGCGGCCGGACGAGCCGCCGACGACCTGGTCTACTCGAACGCGCTGGTGGTCTGCGTCGGCAAGGACGACGCCGAGGTGGCGCGCCGGGCCGCGGCGATCGGGCGCGACGTGGACGAGCTCCGGGCCAACGGCCTCGCGGGTTCGCCCGCCGAGGTCGTCGACAAGCTGGGACGGTACGCCGAGGTCGGCTCCTCCCGGGTCTACCTCCAGGTCCTCGACCTGGACGACCTGGACCACCTGGAGCTGATCTCCGCGCGCGTCCGTTCGCAGCTGGGTTGAGGGGGGTGAGCAGCCGGTGAAACCGGTCCGTACGCTCGCCGAGGCCCTCCGGGCGGGGGTGGTCGTCCTCGACGGCGGTCTGTCCAACCAGCTGGAGGCGCAGGGCTGCGACCTCTCGGACGCGCTCTGGTCCGCGCGGCTCCTCGCCGACGGCCCCGAGCAGATCGAGGCGGCCCACGCGGCGTACGTACGGGCCGGGGCCCGGGTGCTCATCACCTCCAGCTACCAGGCGAGCTTCGAGGGCTTCGCCCGGCGGGGGAGGGGCCGGGACGCGGCGGCGGGGCTGATGCGCCGGAGCGTGGAGCTGGCCCGGGCGGCGGCGGACCGGGTGACGGAGGAGGTCTGGGTCGCCGCGTCCGTCGGACCGTACGGCGCGGTGCTCGCGGACGGCAGCGAGTACCGGGGCCGGTACGGACGGACCGTGCGGGAGCTGGAGGCGTTCCACCGGCCCAGGATCGAGGCCCTCGCGGCGGCGGCGCCCGACGTCCTGGCGCTGGAGACCGTGCCGGACGTGACGGAGGCGGAGGCGCTGCTGCGGGCGGTGGCCGGGTGCGGGGTGCCGGTGTGGCTCTCGTACACGGTCGAGGGCGGGCGGACCCGGGCGGGCCAGGACCTGGCGGAGGCCTTCGCGGTCGCCGCCGGCGACGAGCGGGTCGTGGCGGTCGGCGTGAACTGCTGCGACCCGGCCGGGGCGGGGGAGGCCGTCGAGCTCGCCGCGGCGGTGACCGGGAAGCCGGCCGTGGTCTACCCCAACAGCGGTGAGCACTGGGACGCCCGTGCGCGCGGCTGGCGCGGCGACCTCGCCTTCGACCCGGCCGCCGCCACCGCCTGGGCCGCCGCCACCGCCTGGGCCGCCTCCGGCGCCCGGCTCGTCGGCGGCTGCTGCCGCGTGGGTCCGGACACGATCAGGGCCCTGGTGTCGGCGCTGGGGGAGACCCATGGCGACGAGGGCGGCGCCGGCGACGACGGCCCCGGCCTCACTGGCGGCCGCGACGGCGGCGGCGACGGGGACGGGCCGCCGGGAGCCTGAGACCGGCCGGGCCGCGGTGGGCCGGCGCGTCGGACCGCGCGTGGATCGGGCCCGGATCGCGGCCCGCCTGCCGGACATCAGCCGGCTGATGGCGTTCGTGCTCCACAGGGGGTGCCGACGCGCGGACCGGCGACGGGGCCGGTGTGCATCGGGTCGGCTTCGGCGCCGGGGCGGGGAAAATGCCTGGTGGGCAGCGGGACGGGCGAACCATACTCGGAAGTGTGTTCCTGACGATCAGTACGACCGGCAACCCGGAGCGACCCGCGACCGACCTCGGCTTCCTGCTGCACAAGCATCCCGAGCGGGCGCAGGAGTTCTCGACCTCGCACGGCACCGCGCACGTCCTCTACCCCGAGGCGAGCACCGAGCGGTGCACGGCCGCACTCCTCCTGGAGGTGGACCCCGTGGCGCTGGTGCGCCGCGGCAAGGGCAAGGGCCGGGGCGGCGCCCCGGACTCGGCGCTCGCGCAGTACGTGAACGACCGGCCCTACGCGGCGTCCTCGCTGCTCGCGGTCGCGCTCGCCAAGGTCTTCAAGACGGCGCTGCACGGCGTCTGCCGGGCGATGCCCGAGCGCGCCGCGGCCCCGCTGCCGCTGCGCGTCGAGGTGCCCGCGCTGCCCGCGCGGGGCGGCGCCGCCCTGGTCAGGGCGCTGTTCGAGCCGCTCGGCTGGGAGACGGTGGAGGCCGAGCCGGTGGCGCTGGACACGGAGTTCCCCGAGTGGGGCGACTCCCGGTACGTCCGGCTGGTCCTGGAGGGCGAGCTGCGGCTCGCGGACGCCCTCAACCACCTGTACGTGCTACTGCCGGTGCTCGACGACGCCAAGCACTACTGGGTCGCGCCCGACGAGGTCGACAAGCTGCTGCGGGCCGGTGACGGCTGGCTGGCGTCCCACCCCGAGCGGAAGCTGATCACCGCCCGCTACCTCTCCCGCCGCTGGGGCCTGGCCCGCGAGGCGACGGAGCGGCTCGAACTGGTCCGGCTCGCCGAGGCGGAGGGGGTCGACGTCGAGGACGTCGACAACGCCGTCGACGAGACCACCGACACCGAGGAGCGGCCGGTGCCGCTCGCCGAGCGGCGGCGCGAGGCGATCCTCGCCGCGCTGGCCGACGCCGGGGCCGCCCGGGTGCTCGACCTCGGCTGCGGGCAGGGCCAGCTGGTGCAGGCCCTGCTCAAGGACGTCCGCCACACCGAGATCGTCGGCGTCGACGTGTCCGTCCGCGCCCTGACCGTCGCCGCGCGACGGCTGCGGCTCGACCGGATGGGGGAGCGGCAGGCCGCCCGCGTGAAGCTGGTCCAGGGCTCCCTGGCGTACACCGACAAGCGGCTGACCGGCTATGACGCGGCCGTGCTCAGCGAGGTGATCGAGCACCTGGACCTGCCGAGGCTGCCGGCCCTGGAGTACGCGGTGTTCGGCTCGGCGCGGCCCCGCACGGTCGTGGTGACCACGCCGAACGTCGAGTACAACGTGCGCTGGGAGTCGCTCCCGGCCGGCCACGTCCGGCACGGCGACCACCGGTTCGAGTGGACCCGCGAGGAGTTCCGAGGCTGGGCGGCCGGGGTCGCGGGGCGGTACGGGTACGACGTCGGGTTCACCCCCGTCGGCCCCGACGACCCCGAGGTCGGCCCGCCCACCCAGATGGCCGTCTTCACCCGTACCGACGCGACCTCGAAGGAGGCCACGGCATGACCCGCACCCTGCCCGTCACCGACCTGTCCCTGGTCGTCCTCGTCGGCGCGACCGGCTCCGGCAAGTCCACCTTCGCCCGGCGCCACTTCAAGCCGACCGAGGTCGTCTCGTCCGACTTCTGCCGGGGGCTCGTCGCCGACGACGAGAACGACCAGTCCGCCAGCAGGGACGCCTTCGACGTCCTCCACTACATCGTGGGCAAGCGCCTGGAGGCGGGACGGCTGACCGTCGTCGACGCCACCAACGTGCAGCAGGAGGCCCGTCGCCGGCTCGTGGAGCTGGCCAGGACGCACGACGTGCTGCCGATCGCGATCGTGCTCGACCTGCCCGAGGAGGTGTGCCGCGAGCGGAACGCCGGCCGGCCCGACCGGGCGGACCTGCCCGCGCACGTCATCCAGCGCCACCGCCGCGAACTGCGCCGCTCGCTGCGCGGGCTGGAGCGCGAGGGCTTCCGCAAGGTCCACGTCCTGCGCTCCGTCGAGGAGGCGGAGGAGGCGGCCGTCGTCCTGGAGCGCCGCTTCAACGACCTGCGCCACCTCACCGGCCCCTTCGACGTCATCGGCGACGTCCACGGCTGCAGCTCCGAGCTGGAGACCCTGCTCGCCAGGCTCGGGTACGTCGACGGGCACCACCCCGAGGGCCGCACGGCGGTCTTCGTCGGTGACCTCGTCGACCGCGGCCCGGACTCGCCGGGCGTCCTGCGCCGGGTGATGGGCATGGTCGCGGCGGGCGACGCGCTCTGCGTCCCCGGCAACCACGAGAACAAGCTGGGCCGCTGGCTGAAGGGCCGGAAGGTCCAGGAGACCCACGGGCTCGCCGAGACCATCGAGCAGCTGGCGGGGGAGAGCGAGGAGTTCCGCGCCGAGGTCGCGCGCTTCATCGAGGGCCTCGTCAGCCACTACGTGCTCGACGGCGGCGCCCTCGTCGTCTGCCACGCCGGTCTGCCGGAGAAGTACCACGGCCGCACGTCGGGCCGGGTCCGCTCGCACGCCCTGTACGGGGACACCACCGGCGAGACCGACGAGTTCGGGCTGCCGGTGCGCTACCCGTGGGCGGAGGAGTACCGGGGCCGGGCGACCGTCGTCTACGGCCACACCCCGGTGCCCACCACCTCGTGGGTCAACAACACCATCTGCCTGGACACCGGCGCCGTGTTCGGCGGGAGGATGACCGCGCTGCGCTGGCCGGAGCGCGAACTCGTCGACGTCCCGGCCGAGCGCGTCTGGTACGAGCCGGCCAGGCCGCTCACCACCGACGCGCCCGGCGGCCACCAGGGACGCCCGCTGGACCTGGCCGACGTGCACGGCCGCCGGATCGTGGAGACCCGCCACCTCGGCAACGTCGCGGTGCGGGAGGAGAACGCGGCGGCGGCCCTGGAGGTCATGAGCCGCTTCGCCGTCGACCCCCGGCTGCTCGCCTACCTGCCGCCGACGATGGCGCCGACCGCCACCTCGCGCGCCGAGGGGTACCTGGAGCACCCGGCCGAGGCGTTCGCCCAGTACCGGGCGGACGGCGTCGGGCGGGTCGTGTGCGAGGAGAAGCACATGGGCTCCCGGGCCGTGGCCCTGGTCTGCCGCGACGAGGAGGCGGCGCGCGAGCGCTTCGGCGTCACCGGGGTCACCGGCGCGCTGCACACCCGGACCGGGCGGCCGTTCTTCGACGACGGCGCCGTCACCGAGGAGGTCCTCGGCCGGCTGCGGACCGCGATCGGCGCCGCCGGGCTCTGGGAGGAGCTCGACACCGACTGGCTGCTGCTCGACGGCGAGCTGATGCCGTGGTCGCTGAAGTCGGCCGGACTGCTGCGCGCCCAGTACGCCGCCGTCGGCGCGGCCTCCGGCGCCGTCCTCCCCGAGGTGGTCGGCGCCCTGGAGCGGGCGGTGGCCCGCGGGGTCGAGGGGCTCGACGGACTGCTCGCCGGGCAGCGGGACCGGGTGGGGGACGCGGCGGCGTTCACCGAGGCGTACCGCAGGTACTGCTGGTCGACCGAGGGACTGGACGGGGTGCGGTTCGCGCCCTTCCAGATCCTGGCGGCTCGCGGCAGCTCGCTCGCCGCGCTCCCGCACGACGAGCAGCTGGCCCTGCTCGACCGGCTGGTGGAGCACGACCCGACCGGGCTGCTCCAGGTCACCCGCCGGCTCGTCGTCGACACCGGCGACGAGGTGTCGGTCAAGGCCGGCACCGACTGGTGGCTGGAGCTGACCGCGGCCGGGGGCGAGGGCATGGTCGTCAAGCCGCTGGCGGCGCTCGTCCGCGACCCCGGGGGCCGGCTCGCCCAGCCGGGGATCAAGGTGCGCGGCCGGGAGTACCTGCGGATCATCTACGGCCCCGAGTACACCCGGCCGGAGAACCTGGAGCGGCTGCGGCAGCGGTTCCTCGGCCACAAGCGGTCGCTGGCGCTGCGCGAGTACGCCCTCGGCCTGGAGGCGCTCGACCGGCTGGCGGACGGAGAACCGCTCTGGCGGGTGCACGAGGCCGTCTTCGCGGTCCTCGCCCTCGAATCGGAGCCGGTCGACCCCCGGCTCTGACCCGGCCGCGCGGCGCCGCCGCGCGCGGACGCCGGCGGGAGCGCCGCCCCGGGGCGGCTTCGCGAAGCCTTCACCAAGGCTTCGCGAAGCCGCCCCGCGGTCGTTCCCGGGGGCGCAGGGCCTCCGGTGACGGCGCTTCCCTGCGCCCCTCATGCCCGGTGACGCGTTTCCCCCGCACCCTCTAGCGTTCTTCACCCCGTGACGTGACACAACGTCAACTCTGTGACAGAGATGGCCACATGAGGTGGGAACAAGCGCACGAAAGAAGCCGGTCGACCCTCCGCGGGCGGTCTTCCGCGGAGGACCGGCGAACGGTACGGGGGGTGGGCGGGCCATGAGTCTCTTCGGCCAGGACCGCTCCTTCCTCCACGCCCTCCCGGCGGCCGACCGGCGGGCACTGCTCGCCGAGGGGGCCCGCCGCGTCTACGAGCCGGGGGAGGTGATGATCCGCGAACGCGACACCAGCGCCTACGTCCTCGCCCTGCTCTCCGGCTGGTCCGTGGTCTCCGTCGGCACCGAGCGCGGCTCGCGCCTCATCCTCGCCCTGAGGGGCGCCGGCGAGGTCGTCGGCGACCTCGCCGCGGTCGACCTGCGCCCGCGCAGCGCCAGCGTCACGGCGCTCGGCTCCGTCGAGGCCGTCGCCGTCTCCGGCGACCGGTTCCGGCGCTTCCTCGCCGCCCGGCCGCACGCCACCGCGCTGATCATGCGCCAGCTCGCCACCCGGCTCCGCAGCGCCGACGTCGAACGGCGGTCACTCGCCTCCGAGACCGTCCTCCAGCGCCTCGCGGCCCGGCTCGTCGAGCTGGCCGAGCGCGCGGGCAGACCCGCCGGCGCCGGCACCGTCCTCGAACTCCCGCTTCCCCAGCACGACCTGGCCGCCGCCATCGGAGCGACCCGGGAGGCGGTCGCCAAGGCGCTGCGCCTGCTGCGGGAACAGGACGTCGTCCGCACCGCCCACCGCACCGTCGTCGTCCTCGACATGCCGGTGCTCGTGCTGCTCGCCGAGGGGCGCGCACGCCCCGGCGCGGAACGGGCGGACGAATCTCCGCCGGATGTGTAAACGGCTACAGCGCCGGTCGCGGACGGCGACCACCCTGGAGACGCGCCCCCGGCACGCGACCGCCGCCGGAGGCCGCGCACCACCGACGAGGAGCCGCCGGGGAGACCACGGACCACGGCACCACAGCGCCACGGCATCGAGCGGCACGACGCATCACACAGGGAGTCCGAGTGAGCAGTGCGGGAGCGAGCGGGGTGGAGGGCGGCATCCACCGGTTCGTCGTCTTCGGAGACATCTGCGGGTCCGGAGCCATGGACATGGCCGAGAAGGAACTGCACCGCGCCGCGATGTACGACGCCTTCGACGAGGCCTACAGCTCCGTCGGGGTCGAGCCCGGCACCTTCCACCAGGAGGACCGGGGCGACGGCATCCTCGCCGCCCTGCGCCCCGACGTACCGCCGACCCTCATGGTCGGACGGTGGATCGACACCCTGTACGAGAGCCTGCGCGAGCACAACGCGGGCCGGGACCGGCGGCTGCGGCTGCGGATCGGCATGAACGCCGGGCTGGTCGTCCAGGACCGGCACGGCCTCGTCGGCCGTGCGGTGGACCTCGCCGCCCGGCTCTGCGACAGCCCCCCGGCCAAGCAGCTCATGGCGGAGGCCGCCGACGTCGACCTGCTCGTCGTGGTCTCCGACTGGCTGTACGAGAACGTCGTGTCGCTCGGCGGCCGTTACGTGGAGCCGGACCACTACCGGCAGTCCCGCGTCCGCGCCAAGGAGACCGACGAGGCGGCCTGGTTCCACGTGCCGCGCAGGACCGAGCCGCCGTTCGCGGGCGGACCACAGACCGGCGTTGGGGGGGGGGGGGGGGGGGGGGGGAGGGCCGCAGGGGAGGGGAACAAAACCGAAAAAGAGGGGGGGGGGGGGAGGGGGTGGGTTTTTTTTTTTTGCCCCTTTTTTGGCCCTGCTCT